>CAXBPM010000190.1:0-6667 GCA_963977345.1 uncultured Roseivirga sp. | reverse complement strand
AAAAAAAACGGAGGGCAAAAACCCTCCGCATAACTACCTGACATATTCAATCGCCCCGAAAGACGGAATATTAATTACTTCAATGTACTCTTATTATAGTACTCCATCGCCTTTGGCAATGCAGCATTCAGTCTTTCAATTCTAGTTTCATGACTTGGGTGTGTAGAAAGAAACTCTGGTGGTGCTTGACCACTACTTCCTGCCGACATTCTTTCCCAAAACTTAGGCGCTTCACTCGGATCGTAACCCGCAATCGCCATAAAAGTCAAGCCCAATTCATCGGCTTCTGACTCATGTGTTCTTGAGAATCTCAAAAGTCCAATATCTGTTCCGATACCTACTGCCTGAAATACCATTTGCTGTGCCATCGTTGGGTCTTGACCCAGGGCCACAGCACCAATGCTCAAACCCACTTGTTTGGCATAATTCTGATTCATTCGCTCCTGACCATGCTTAGCAACAGCATGCGCCACTTCGTGCCCCATTACTACAGCCACACCTAAATCATCTTTACAAATAGGAAGGATTCCAGTATAGAAAGCCACTTTACCGC
The DNA here is from genome assembly GCA_963977345.1 of uncultured Roseivirga sp. Classification (GTDB taxonomy): domain Bacteria; phylum Bacteroidota; class Bacteroidia; order Cytophagales; family Cyclobacteriaceae; genus Roseivirga. The sequence goes on along the minus strand of CAXBPM010000190.1, from coordinate 6,114 downwards.
CCGGCATTGCCCAAGCGTTTACTTGATCACTTTCAATAAGGTTGAACTCCCAATCGAAACCGTCCAAAAGCCCTTCATAACCATTGTTGTTCATGTATTGCTCTACCGCCTTTTGAATTTTCGTCCCTACACGTCTAACCATCGCCACCTGTGCTTGATTGTCTGAAAGCTTAACGGAATCCATTACTTGCTTATAAGCATCGGCACTCATGGCAATCACTTCTTCACTGCCCACAACTCCAGTAAGTTGCCTTCTACCTGTAATAGGCACGGTAGTACAACCAATAACCAAGGCTACTATAAAACTCAGTGCTACTAATTTTCTCATGATTAAATTTCTCTTTTATTTAATTATATATCCCTGAATAACAAGCCTTACAGGCATATACTCTCGTTGCACAAAATTGATCATAAATGACAGGTTGTCAAATCAGATCGAAATTTTAATTTTGTGCTGAGGTTGCCTTTTGGTTATTCAACCCTAACTAAACTTATCCGAATGAAGATTGTTGCCATTGGACGTAATTATGCAGAGCATATTGCTGAATTAAACAATGAACGCCCGACAGAACCGGTGGTGTTTCTAAAGCCCGATACAGCTGTATTAAGAAACAACGCGCCTTTCTACCACCCTGATTTCTCTAATGATGTTCATTTCGAAGTAGAAATACTTTTAAAAATAAGTAGAGAAGGAAAACACATTGAGAAGAAATTCGCTCATAAATATTACGATGAAATTGGCGTGGGAATTGATTTCACTGCCAGAGATGTTCAGCAGCGCTGCAAAGAAAAAGGATTACCTTGGGAAAAAGCCAAGGCTTTTAATGGCTCTGCCCCTATTTCTGAATTTGTGAGCAAAGACAAGTTTGATTTGAATAACATCAACTTTAGCTTGCAACAAAATGGTGAAGTAAAACAAGACGGTAATACCAATATGATGCTTTTCAGTTTTGACGACATCATCGAGCATATTTCGAAATACTTTACGTTGAAGAAGGGAGACATCATTTTTACCGGTACGCCTGCGGGTGTTGGTAAAACGGTGATTGGCGACACACTTACTGCTTATATAGAGAATGAAAAAATGTTGGAAGTTGAGATTAAGTAGACTCTTATTATTACCCCTTTTATTTATCACCGTTTCGACCTTTGCCCAATACAGCAAGATCGAAAAAGGCTATTATCAATTCCCCATTCAGCCGGAACGTACCAATTACCTGGCGGGAAATATGGGGGAACTGCGCGCTTCGCATTTCCATGCTGGACTCGACATTAAAACCAATGGTGTGGAAGGACTAGATGTGTACTCCGCTGCCGAAGGTTATGTAAGCCGTATAGCGGTGTCTACCGGAGGTTATGGCAATGCTGTTTATGTAGTTCACCCCAATGGCACCACAACGGTATACGCCCACTTACAGCGCTTCAATAAGGAACTGGCTAAATACGTGCTGGAAAGTCAGTACAAACAAAAGTCTTTCGGAGTCAATCTATTCCCCGACCGTGGTAGATTCAAATTGAAAAAAGGCGAAGTATTGGGCTACTCAGGAAATTCAGGATCATCTACAGGCCCACACCTTCATTTCGAAATCAGGGATGCCAGACAAGAAGTGCTTGATCCCCTCAGAATTGGCTTTACCGAAATCAAAGATAAAATCGCACCCATTGCCGAAAGAATTGCCTTGAAAACCATGAACATCAATTCAAGGGTAAATGGGCAGTTTGGTAGATTCGAATTCAACCTAGAAAAACGAGGCAACGAATATGTAATCACAGATACCATTCGCGCAGCAGGTAAAATTGGTTTTGAAATTTGGGCTCACGACAAACTGGATGGAGCAGCCAATAAAAACGGAGTTCCTGAAATTGATGTGTATCAAAATCAAGAATTGCTCTTTAGTCAAAGAATTGATTCTGTCAACTTCTCTTTACAGAATAACATTAAAGTCCACACCAATTACAAAGCCGAACAAGAAACCAACAGACGCTACAACAAGCTCTATGTGGATGATGGCAATGGCTTAGGCTTTTATAAAGGCATCAAGAACAAAGGCTTTTTCTACCCAAAGCAAGATTCCATTTACCTTTTCCAGATTATAATGGCCGATGCTTATGGCAACCAGCGCAGGGTTTCATTCAACGTAAAAGGCGCAAAGGTCTCTCCTACCGAACTCACTCAAGTGGACCGAAGAGATCATTCCTATTTATTAGATAACACGCTTCAAATCAACAGAAAGCGTAAAGATGAATTGAACAACATCACTGTGTACACTCAGCAAGGTTCGCACATTTTAGAACCCGCCTATTCTGATGGTGAGGACAACGTTTACTTGGTGGATTTGAATAGAGGCCTTCCAAAAACAATTGACTACGGAGATGATCAAGAGGAAATGGAGTTCATGGATATGATTCCTTCCGAAAAAGAACACTCCTACCTTTCCAATTCTTTTTCGGCTGCTTTTGGCAAAAACACTTTGTTCGATACGCTGTATTTAAAGGCAAGGCACTACATCGATGAAGAGAAGAAGATTGAAATATTGCAGATTGGTGATGAGGTCTCGGCCTTAAGAGGAATTGTTGAAATTGAGCTTGTACCACTTCTACAATACGATTCCATAGAACAATTTCATGCCTATGCCTTAAGTAATTCGGGCAATGCTAGTTATGTGGGTGGCACTTGGAGCGAAGGAAAAATCAGGTTTGCCATTTCATCCTTAGGCAACTTTACGCTGAAGAGAGATTTAACGCCACCAAGCATCAAGCAGCGGGCATCCACCAACGGCATTCTATATTTCAACATTGACGATGAGCTTTCGGGCATTAAAGATTACGAGGCCACTATTAATGGAGAATGGCTCTTGATGAACTACGACTCCAAGAGAAAATTGATTTGGTCAGAAACTTTAGACAAGAGCAAACCATTGAAGGGAGATTTTGCTTTAACAGTAACAGATTACGCTGGAAACAAGAAAACCCTAACGTTAAAACTTTAATTATGGCATTACAAGCAGGCGATAAAGCCCCAAATTTTGAAGGAATCGATCAAGACAGTAACCCCATTAAGCTTTCGGACTTTGCTGGAAAGAAATTAGCCCTATTCTTCTACCCAAAAGACAATACCCCCGGCTGCACCGCAGAAGCATGCAACCTAAGAGATAATTATAATGCCCTTTTAGAGGCTGGATACGCGATTGTTGGGATTAGTTCGGATTCGGCAAAGAAGCATCAAAATTTTATTAATAAATTCGCACTACCATTTCCGCTAATTGCCGATGAAGACAAGAGTATTCATGAGCAGTTTGGGACCTGGGTCGAGAAGTCGATGTATGGCAGAACTTATATGGGAACTGCCCGCACAACATTTATAATTGATGAAAACGGAGTGATTGAAGAGGTGATTGCGAAAGTAAAAACCAAAGACCACACCGCTCAGATATTGAAATAATTTTTAACCAATCATTAATACAGCGTGAATAAACCTAGTATTGAAACCCTAGAGAAAACAGCTTCTCAGGTAAGGCGTGATATTGTACGAATGGTACATGCCGTGAACTCTGGTCACCCAGGAGGCTCTTTAGGATGCACCGATTTCCTTACTGCTTTGTACTTCAACATCATGGACATCAAAAAACCATTTGATCCAGATGGAAGAGACGAAGACATGTTCTTTTTATCTAACGGGCACATTTCTCCGGTTTGGTACAGCATTTTGGCCCGCAGTGGTTACTTCCCTGTGGCCGAACTAGCTACTTTCCGAAAGTTAAATTCTAGGCTTCAAGGCCACCCTGCTACCGAAGAAGGTTTACCCGGAATTCGTGTAGCTTCAGGCTCATTAGGCCAAGGCCTTTCTGTAGCCTGTGGTGCTGCTCAAGCTAAAAAGCTGAACAAGGACGACAAGCGTGTGTATGTTTTGATGGGCGATGGAGAACTTGACGAAGGTCAAGTATGGGAAGCGGCTATGTATGCTGCTCACTGCAAAATCGATAACCTTATTGCTACGGTAGATTACAACGGTCAGCAAATTGACGGACCTACTTCTGAAGTAATGGACTTGATGGATTTGAAAGCCAAATGGCAAGCCTTTGGTTGGGACGTGATTGAAAGCGATGGTAATGACATGAAGTCTGTGATCAATGCCATGAGTTTAGCTAAATCACTTTCTGGTAAAGGAAAGCCAGTAGTTAACCTGATGAAAACCGAAATGGGTGCTGGTGTAGACTTTATGATGGGTTCGCACAAATGGCATGGTGTAGCGCCAAACGATGAACAATTGGCTACCGCTTTGGCCCAGTTAGAAGAAACCCTTGGAGACTATTAATAAGCAGCAATGACGAAATTAACATACACAGAAAAAAAAGATACGCGTTCTGGCTTCGGTGCTGGTTTATTGGAATTAGGACGTACCAACCCTGAAGTAGTGGCGCTTTGTGCCGACCTTGTGGGTTCTTTGAAAATGCAGGATTTCATCGATGAATTTCCTGAAAGATTCTTTCAAATAGGTATTGCTGAAGCGAACATGATGGGCGTGGCTGCTGGTTTAACCATTGGCGGTAAAATTCCTTTCACAGGTACTTTCGCCAACTTCTCTACGGGTCGTGTTTACGATCAAATCCGCCAGTCGATTGCTTACTCTGGTAAAAACGTAAAGATTTGTGCTTCTCACGCAGGTTTAACTTTGGGTGAAGATGGTGCAACACACCAGATTTTGGAAGACATCGGTTTGATGAAAATGTTACCGCACATGACGGTGATCAACCCATGTGACTACAACCAAACTAAAGCGGCTACCATTGCCATTGCTGAATTTGAAGGCCCAGTATACTTACGTTTTGGGAGACCAAAAGTGCCAGTATTTACACCAGCCGATCAGAAATTCGAAATCGGTAAAGCCATTAAAATGATTGAAGGAAATGATGTAACCATCTTTGCTACGGGTCATTTGGTATGGGAAGCCATTGAAGCAGAAGCGGTATTGGCCAAAGAAGGTATTAGCGTGGAAGTGATTAACATTCACACCATTAAGCCTTTGGACGTTCAAGCGATTATTGAATCAGCTAAGAAAACGGGTTGTGTAGTGACTGCCGAAGAACACCAAATGAATGGTGGTTTAGGCGATAGCGTAGCACAGACTTTAGCGCTTAACCTCCCTACCCCATTAGAAATGGTAGCGGTGAATGATTCTTTCGGTGAAAGTGGAACGCCAGAGCAATTGATGAAGAAATACGGTATCGATGCTGAAAACATCGTGAAAGCCGTTAAAAGAGTAATGAAGAGAAAGTAATTCCCCTTCAAAACCTAAAATACTAAAAGCCCGATTCGTAAGAGTCGGGCTTTTTTTGTGGTTGATTAAACCCACTCCCGCGGGTTCTCCGATTTATCTGCCATTAGGCAGAATATTAATCAAGGATTCTGTCCGGAGCGTCATTCTGAGGGAGGATATTTCGCGATAGAGAAATACACGACCGCGAGAATCCGTTTGTACTAAGCACTACCCCTCCGAACAGACAGACTCTCGCGGTTTCACTTTTCAAGCTTCAACCTCAGAGTGACGGTTAGTTTTAGCGTCATTCTGAGGGAATTCACTTGTGGGTACACAATGTGAATGACCGCGAGAATCTGTAAATTATTAGCACACTTTCTCCAAACAGACGGACTCTCGCTATCTCGTTTTTCAAACTTCAACCTCAGAGTGACGGTAAATTTTAGTGTCTTGTTGAACGAATCCTTCTTCAATTTTGATAAATTCAATTATGGCTTACGGTGGCTCAGTTTACATATTGACGAATAAGAACAGAACGACCTTATACACAGGTGTTACTTCGGATTTAGGCGCTAGGCTTAGACAGCATCGTGATAAGGCTTTCCCAAACAGCTTTACAGCTCGGTACAATGTGACTTTACTTGTTTACGTGGAGCACTTCCCCTCTATTGAGGAAGCCATGCAAAGGGAAAAGGCGATTAAAGCAAAGACTAGAGTTAATAAGGAGAAGCTCATCAATTCGGTTAACCCTAATTGGGATGATTTAGCAAACGAAGTGTTGAATTGGTAATTACTCATTCATCGTCATTCTGAGGGAGGATATTTCGCGATAGAGAAATACACGACCGCGAGAATCC
>CAXBPM010000189.1:0-6778 GCA_963977345.1 uncultured Roseivirga sp. | reverse complement strand
TAAAGTTTTATTTCTACATTCGTAAAGCACAAACCTCAACCAACCATGTCATTAACAAGGGATTTAATCAAAAGCCAGGTGATACAACCTGCACTGTTATCTGTAGCAGATTTCAGCGGGAACATTGAAGATTTCAATTTCACTAGTTTCCAACCCACCCACCAATCCATTTTTCTAAACAAGATAAAATCTACCTTGAACGGCATTCCAGTTACCGATGGAGGCACTCCTTATCCGCAGTACATGTATGATATTATTCTGAATCCATCCATTTTTTCTGGCTGGTCCACGGTAAAAGACTGCATCGACTACACCACTAATAATTATAGCACTGGCCCCCGTTAACTATGAAAAAGCTCTTCATTCTTCTATTTATATGTACTGGCTTTGGCTTTACGCTTCAAGCCCAATACTCATTTACTACGGTGGTCAACACTCCATTAACCCCTTCCGTGAACATTGTTATTTCGGGGCTTGGCAATACCTCTCCCATTAATCATTTGAGGTCTTTAATTGTATATGATTCAATCCAAAACAATATTAGCTTTTACTCCAATGGAAAGCCTGTTTTATTGACTAGCCCACATGTTCAGATCAAAACTCGTATTCAGAATAATGCCATACAGGTGGAGCTGACAGGGGTGAGCAAGCCCGATTTGATACTACTCCAGAATTTGGGTGCAAACGTCTATCTGAGTGCAAAATCAGACATCGCTTTAACGCTGAATTCGGGTTCTCTAATCATCACTAAGGCGAATCTAGAATCTCAATCTTTGGGCAAAATCTCAATTACTGAAGATTTAATGGAAACCTATTTTGCTGCGTATGGAGGAGAATATGCTTACGCCAATAATTCATTCAACTGGAGTTTTACACCGAAAAGTGAAAGCGATTTGAATAAAATGGAATTGAATGCAGACTTCAGTTTTCATCAATCCTATGGTCTTTCAAAAGATAAGGCCGGAACAGAGAAGCCATTGGTCTTTTATGCCAAAGGAAGGGTCAGCACTAACTCTAAAGACTCCTTGAACTACTTGTACTTATATCCTATAAACTTTGATATCTCGGGAGCAAGTGAAGCTCAAATGATGGCGAGGTTTGGGGTAGAAGGCAATCAAACCTTCACTAACGGAAGGCTAGCGTTTAACTTCTCTTACGAAAAGATAATCGGCAATCTGGTAGATTTCACCTATGGCAGTAATCGCCTTAGGTTAAAACCCGTACTCAACATAGGAGGAAAAGTGTACAAGGAATTTGATAATATGAGGATTGGAGCAGAATCCAGCAATGAGCTGTCTGGTCAAGTATTTGCCAACCTCTATTACAACATCCCAATATTTGATAACTACACGATCATTATAGAATCAAACACTTATTACGATTTCAGCGAAGCCATTAACCCCGACCAGAAATTGAAAATCAACTACAGTATCGCGTTGGGTGTAGACATTCCAAAATCGCCATTCAAAACCTTATTTAAATATAAAGATGGGCAAGTCGATGTCAATAATTTTTCTGATAGCAACCTAACCATTGGTTTATTGGCCGACTTAGAGTCCGTATTGGGTTCACGTAAGTAATACCTCGAGAAACACGAATTAAATCTTTCTCTGGCGTCATATTTGTAAATGAAGTTCGAAAAAGCCTAAATTCGAACATGATCAAATCATTTGCTTTCACTGCTCTTTTACTCATCTCATTAAGTGCTTTTGCACAGATAGATGACACCGCTGTTGCCAACTTCGCTAAGTCGTTTTCTGAAAAGAATAATGTACCGATCGAAAAAATCAATGCCATTCTAAATAAGGCCACCTACCAAGCCGATATCATTGAGAAAATATCGAAGCCTGCAGAAGGCACAATGACTTGGGAGCGCTATCGTAAAATCTTTATTACTGACGAACGCATTAATGCAGGAGTAGAGTTTTGGAAAGAAAACAGCGAAACTTTGGCAAAAGTGAGTGCCGACACTGGCGTTCCAGAGCATATTATCTTGGGAATTATTGGTGTGGAAACTTACTTCGGCAGAATTAAAGGAAGCTACAAAGTGCTTGATGCGCTTTACACGCTTTCTTTCGGCTACCCTAAACGCGCCAAGTTTTTCACTTCAGAACTCGAAGCTTACCTGATACTTGCTACAGAAGAGAACCTCGACATTGAAACCACCAAAGGCTCTTATGCTGGGGCCATGGGATACAGCCAGTTTATGCCTACTAGCTACCGTGCTTATGCCAAAAGCTTTGAGGACAACGGTACAAGAGACCTAATCAACTCCCCAGAAGACGCCATTGCTTCGGTTGCCAATTATCTAAAAGTTCACCGTTGGGAAAAAGGCGAGCCTGTAACCTCAAAAGCTACTATGACTCGGGAAATCACCAAGCTGAACCCTCAATCTTTGAAACCAAAAAACAAAGTATCGAATTATACCGCTATTGGTTTTAAACCTGCTGAAACGCTAAAGGCAAACCTTCCCGCTACCATGATCATTCTGGAAAATGAAAAGGGAGAAGAGCACTGGTTTGGGATGAATAATTTTTATGTAATTACCCGCTACAACCACAGTCCGCTTTACGCCATGGCGGTTTATCAGCTGGCAGAAGCCATTAAAGCTAAGCATAAATAAACTACCCTTTCTTTAAAAGAAAAAGGCCCGTGAACACAAACTTGTTCACGGGCCTTTTTGATTAATTTCTAATACTTATTACTGCCCAACAAAGAAAATTGAGTTGGCAACGAACAACTTTCCATTCTGCCAGAAGGCACGGAAAAGTGGGTTATCGGCCATATATACAATAGACCCTCTACCATAGCTTTCAACACCGAACACTACAGATTTGGCTAATCTTTCTTTGGCCTTATCTCCAGCTACTCCACTCACGTAAGAATCAACTCCTTCGATGATTCCAACATTGCCGCCACCTGCTAAGTAAGCATAACGGCTACTGTTGTTTTTTAAAGTGAAGTAGTAATCAGGGTATCCGAAAGCAAGTGGGTTTGTATTGTCCACTTTCAACTTAAAGATTGCGCCAGGTAGACGAGAGCTTGCGAAAAGATCGCTTCTATCGGCATAAGGCGTTAATGCCTCTTTTTCCTTTTCTTCATCCGTTTTCTTACTGGCATCCTTCTCGTCAGAATCAGTAGCATAAGTTTTTAAACTGAAGCCGTCTTTGCCTGCAAATGTGTTTATAGATCGTTCGATGGCAATGATCTTCCCACCTCCACGTACCCAACTTTTCACATCGTCCATTCGGTTGCCGCCTAAAGCACTTCCGTAAGAACCACTTGGCAATACCAAAGTGTTGTACTTGTCAAGATCGATACGCCCAAAATCGCTGACATCAACCATAGTGATTGGGTAGTTCAGCTCTTGTTCCATAAAATACCAGAACTCACCAAAACCAAGTGAAGAAACGCCATCTCCTCTTAAGACCAAGATTTTAGGCGCGTCCAAAAATTTCACCCCATTCGATCCAAAATCCTTACCCGTTTCAACAAAAGTAGTTGGGGTAGAAGTAAGGTTTCTATCGTAAGTTTTTGCGGCATTTTTCACAATGTCGTCAAACTTGTTGCCCATGTGCATGTTTCCTTTTCTGGTAATGATTAGCGTTCCAGGGGCATAAGAGCTACCTGCTACAGAGAAAGGCTGCTCAGCAAATCTTAATTTGATGTCGCTTTTAAGCAAATGGCCTAAGAACTTAGCATCCTCTAAAGTCTCCCATTTCAACAAATAAGCTGCTGGTTTGCTGCCTACGTTCACCTGTCCTTGTGGTTTCGTGTATTTACCTGCCTTCACACCCATTTTGGTTTCAGTAGCATAGGCATCTAATCCCATCATATAAGGCACAGCCCAAGCTGTTATGTCATAAGTATCGGAAGTACTTGCAAAGGTATTTGGTTCGAAAAAGGCTTGCACCAAAACAGCTTTAGGTTGAAAAGCACTAATGATGATGTCGCCATTTTGAACACCCGCATTTTCATTTTTACCTGTGAGGTAATTAAACGAAGACACCGCTTTGCTAGAAGAGCCTATCCCGTAAACGATTTTCTGATTGTCCAAAAAGTCGGTCAATTTTTTAAGCTTATCTGGGTGGTTCGTTCCTCTAACTATATACGTTTTATACTTCGCTTTAGGGTTACTCACCGCTTTACTAAAGAAACTAGCGAATTCATCCACCATTTTCTCATTGTATTTGGAAGCGGTTTCTACGGTAGACATTCCAGTAGTATAATGGTGTGCAATAGCATCTTCCAACTTCAAAGTATCTCCTTCATCCGTAAGAATGGCCAAATCGCTACTGCCTTGCTCGTAAGTCATTCCAATAGCCCCATTGAACATTGGATAAGAGTCACCATAGCTTGGATACAGCATATCGAAGCTTTCTTTGGTAAAGAATAACCAACCATTCTCGTCAAAGTACTTCGCGTGGTTCTTACCAATAATGTCTTGAAAATCTCTTTGCCACTGAGTAACCTGATCGTGAACTGGCTCTGCTGCTGGCGCGAAATAATAAGGACTGTTGCTTCCTTGCTCATGGAAATCCACATGAATATGTGGCATTACCGTATTGTAGAATTTCATGCGTTGCTGAGATTCCACTTGTGTTTGCCAAGCCCAATCTCTATTCAAATCAAATAAATAATGGTTTGCACGCCCGCCCGGCCAAGGCTCGTTGTGTTCGGCAGCATCTGGATTTGGGTTAGCGGTCGTTCCGGCTACTTGGTTGATCCAGTTAGAGTAACGGTCACGGCCATCAGGGTTGATACAAGGATCAAAAATTACGACCGTATTTTTCAACCATTCTTTTGAAGTTGAATTGTCTGGTCTTGCAATTTCATAAAGTGTTTTCATGGCCGTTTCTGTCGAATTGGCTTCGTTACCGTGCACGTTATAACTCATCCATACAATCCCGATTTTCTTTCCAGAAGGCTCACCTTCCATCAGTTTTGCTCTTTTCAAATTATCGGTACGAATGGTTTCCCAGTTGTCGATATTCTCTTGAGAAGAAACAATGGCCGATATTAACGGACGCAGCTCATTGGTTTGGCCGTACTGATGAATCTTTGCATTGCTCAGTTGGCTAGTAACATATTCGTAGTAATCCACCACCTTATAATTAGGGGTGAATCGTGTACCCAGTTTATAACCCAAGAATTCATCTGGGCTTTTAAGCGATTGTGCTTGGGTTTGAAAAAATGTGAATGCCAAAAGGCACAGGCAGAGAAGTGTTCTTTTCATAAATGTAGAATTAACAGCGAGGAATTTACGGCTATTTAGTTTGTTGCCAAACTTGATTTTTCTGATCGGTTAATGAGCTTACTTCACCTCAACCACTTTGAGCTTATAAAAAGTAATCAAATCGGGTTCCTCTTCTAGCTTGCTAATGTCTTGATGTGCCCAAAGAAAGCCGTTATTATCTGCCATATCAAAATGTGACACCTTATCAGGAAGTCTAAGTTCATCATTCATTCTACGCCCATTTTTTATGATCAGATGTTTCTGTGGGTCTGCCTTCATCAAACGCTCCCTAAAATCAGGAGAGTCTCGATCAAGCTCCTCAATATCTGAAAGCTTCATTCCTGAAGAGTAGACAATCACTTCAAAGTCACCAAGCTTATAAACTCGTTCAATACTTCCACTTTTGTCGCTAGGGCCGCTTTCTCTTTGTTCTTTAAGGCCTACAGGCCCCATTGAAAAACCTCTAAATAATATGAATTCATCAAAAGGTATCCTCGTTTTACCAACTATTTCACCACTTGACAATTCCACCTTGTACATTGTGGTGTCTCCTTTAAAGGCATAGTAAAGAAAGTTATCCTTCACGTCTAGCTCCGGTTTCAGAAAGGAAAAAGCCTTGCCACTTGTTACAAACCTGCTGTCGCTCGCTAGCTTCCCTACAGGTTTATAGATTTCCTTATCCATACTTTCGGTTGCTAAGCTTTGTTCTTTGGCTAAATAGGGGTCTATAAGTGTCATTATTTTACGGTCTTGGTAATATTCTGCGTTTTTATCACTGAACTCAGTTTGTGGCCCCATGTAGGCGACTAGCCGATTGTGATCATTCCCTTTTATTTCAAACAAATGGTTAAAACCCATGTAAACCATTCCCCCATGAGTAAAATCGGGCTTCATTGATTCTCTTAGATTAAAATCCATGTCATAGGTTTTAACTGTCATAAAGCCCATTAAGGCGATTCCATCTTCATAAAATTCACCAGAGAGTAAATAGTCTCCCACAGCTTGAGGGTCTCCGGTTAGCCGATCCATTTTTTTAAGCACTTCGCCCTTTGGACTCAAAACATAAGCCACTGGAGGGCTGGGCTGAATGGCTAAGAGCTCACCTGTTTCATCATTTACATCCGCAATGGACAGACCTGAAGACAGTAGGTTAACTTGGACGGAATCAACAATTTGTAATTCATAAATGGCTGCCACATTGGTGGCAGTTTCATTGGAGCTACCGCAGCTTATGAGCAAACCAAAAGCCGGTACGAGTAAAAAGTAAAGCGAGTATTTTTTCATGAAGTCAATTTCAACTTCGGAAAGTAATTTATTTTCAACTTAAAGAAAAATAAATGAGCTTTGCTCATTCAACAAGACACTTCCCTAACCATCCTTTTGAGAAGTGGTGGTATTGAGCAAAAAAAATAGACTAAAGAAATCTGGGAGGGTTTTTAATGTTTCTAATACCCAAACCTATCTAAATAGGATTGATAAAAGGGAGCTAACCGATTTCCATAACGAGCAATAAGGCTTTGATAGGCCGTAGCGGCATCGGCA
>CAXBPM010000188.1:0-6791 GCA_963977345.1 uncultured Roseivirga sp. | reverse complement strand
TCACTACCGATGATCTTTTGGCGAATATTTTTAGTAAATTTTGCATTGGGAAGTAGCTTGAATATTAACTTAGCACCATGGTCAATTCGGAAGAAAAAGATATTCGTTGGAAACAGAGATTCCAAAACTTTAAGAAGGCATACTCTCAGCTCTCTAAGTTCTTCGACAAACCAGAACTGAACGAATTAGAAGAACAAGGTCTTATCCAAGCATTTGAATATACCTACGAGCTTTCGTGGCTTCTTATCAAGGACTTCTATAAAGATCAAGGGGAAACAGAAATTCAAGGAAGTAAGGACGCCTTCAGGCTGGCATTCAACCGTAACCTTATAAAGGACGGTCAGCTTTGGTTAAACATGGTAGAAGATAGAAAACTAACGGTGCACACCTACAACGAATCCACGGCTCATAAAATCCACGCTAACATCAAGTCACATTATTTTGCATTGTTTGGCAGCTTATTAAAAACCTTTGAAGAGTTATCCTCAGGCTCGCAGAAATCTCTTGAATTATGATTCCTGGCTTTACTAAATCACAGTTTAACACCCTCCTGAAGATATTTTTAAGCATTCAAGAGTTACAACAAGTGATTCTTTATGGATCGAGAGCCAAAGGCAACTATAGTGAAGGGAGTGATGTAGACATTACTTTGAAAGGAGAAAAAGTTAATCACCAGACATTACAAAATTTATCCAAAATGGTTGATGATTCAAGCCTACCTTATCAATTTGACATCTCAATCTTTAGCACAATTGAAAACCAAGACCTTATTGATCACATGAATAGGGTTGGTCAATTGATTTATTCGAAAAATAAAACCTTTAAGGAGGCTTAGTAAGCCCCTCCGTTTGTTGGCGAAAACACAAACAAAGGCTGGTTTTTGGTGAAAAATCTGAGCAATCCCGAAATCCACCCAATCTGTGATGCAGACAGAAGAAATCTACCTCGTGAAAATATGGTGCTGGGTAGCCGTAAAATAATCTCTGAAGATCTGGTTGAGTACAGCATCTTCTCTGCTTGCATTCACGCCTAAATAGGGATGTAACCCAATAATAGCTGCTGATAAGGTTTTCACTGAAGTGGAAGCAGCTTGGTGCACTTCCTTAATAAAAGGTTCTGTAAACTCCGTGCTATCTGCTGTCATATCTTCTACTTGTTTGGCAATTTCATAGAGCTGATGATTCGCAGAACTGGTTACTGATTTTAACTCAGTTAACCGAGTTTCATCTTTTGCCTGAGACTCTACTAAAAAATGCTCCGCCATACCTACATAGTTCACCCAAAGCGTAAGGTCAGCAAAAACTGAAAAGTGCGTTTTGAAAATGGGCTGCGGAAGATGAAACTGATTGTAAACAAAGCTGTACTCCTCTCTTACCACCACATCTTTCACTTCGAATGAATGCGTAGCAGAAGCTTTGAGCCCCATAGTATTCCAGTCATGGATGATGCGCACATCACTTGCCGGAATGACAAAGGAGAGAAATTTGGGCGAACCATCTTGATTCACCTGCTCAACGCCATTTTCTGCAATTTTAGCATTTAAAGTAAAGTGCGTTAAATACGGTGCGCCCGTTGCATATCGCCATGTGCCATTCAGTCGGTAGCTACTCCCCTCCTTTTCGGCAGTACCAAACATCCCCCCACTTCCACCAAAAATTGCAGGCTGGGCAAATAGCTCCTTGGCTACTTCGGGCTGAAGGTTTCCAATAAAGAAATTCGCCCCACTGCAAAGCGTCACTGTCCAACCTAGGCTGCCATCAATTCTGGCCAATGATTGAAGCTGTTGCAGTCCTTCGATTAAGGCCATTCCTCTTCCTCCAAATGCTTTGGGTACCCAAATATTCCACAGGTTTTCTTTAGCGATCCAGCCCAGCACTTCTTGTCTGAAGACAGGTGCATCGCTACACCATTCTTTAAGCTGTTGCATAGATTTTTCCATTTTCTTCATTCATTAATTTCCGCCATTTTAAATAACCAGAAGTGCCCACAATAAATAGAAACACCGACATACCCGCATAGATATAAAGCTCTTTATACATCAAAAGCGGAATAGAAATGATATTACTAATATTGAGATAAACCCAATTTTCAATCTTTCTTCTAGCCATGAGCCACATACCCGCCCAAGCAAAGGCGCTTACGATTGCGTCCCAAATAGGCACATCAGAATCCGTATGGAAGTACAACCAATAACTCATCAGACCAAAGCAGCCTAGCACAATCCCAATGGCTTTCAAGTGCTCCGATTGAGTTGACCTGCTAATGGGAGCTTCCGCCTTCTGTTTACCGTATTTCCAGTACAGCCAGCCATAAATACTCATGACCAAATAATACAGATTCAGCAAAATATCGGCATAAAGCGCACTCTGATAGAGCACCCACATACTCAAGAGGATGGACACTATTCCGAATAAATAAGTGTTGATGTTGTTTTGGCGTGCGAGAATTACCTGCACAATGCCAAAAAGTGTTCCTAGGCCTTGCAGCCAAGTCAATTGTGTTAGAAATTCCTCGATCATTGTTCGTTATTTTCAATGAAATGAGGAGATGAACCAGGCCATTACAGACATGTAAAAGCCTTGAAATCCCTACGCCAGCATTATCTGGATCAGGTATGGAGCCGTGCTCCTGGGTATCATCTCAGCCTGCCATTTAGCAAGCACCCCACTTAGGGGCAAATGTAGGATTCAGCCGCCTAGCAGAAAAGGATTCAGGAGTTTTTATTAAAGGGGTAAAGCCTCTGAATTGTATCCTACACATTAACGACAAAACCTCCACTCCTAACTACCAATTCTATTTCTGTTTGTTGGTGAAAACACACAACAAAGGCGGGCGTTTGGTGGAAAAATCAGAGTAATCCCGAAATCCATCAAATCTGTGATACCGACAAGCAAGTTAGAAACGCAGATGATAAGGATTAAAGGATAACACAGATGTGCATTCTCCATCCAGTTTGTTGGTGAAGAACACGCAACAAAGGCAGTCTTTCGGTGGAAAATCAGTGAAATCCCGAAATCCAGTCAATCTGTGATACTAACGACTTAACTACCTCATCATTTTTTCACCATTTTAATTGAATCAATTAATAAAAAAGTTTTACTTAAGGTTTTAATCACAACCTAAGTATAAAAGCATGTCCGTAGCTACCGTTGCCAATGATCGTGTTCGATTACCCTTTACTTTCGATGTAGAAAAAATGAAAGCTGAGGTTAAAACCTTGGGCATGAACGAATTCATTTATTACAATGTAATTCCACTGCGAGCACCCGCTCATCAGGTAGACCCTTCTCTCCCATTCCCTCCTCCTGCAGACGATTATGCAGATGGCACTTGGACAGACTGGTTGAACATTCCGGCCATGGCTTCAGCTCCTTACCTTACCAGTATTATCGATAAGTTTCAAGAACATACCCGTGTCACTTTAGTGAGGGTTTTGAGATTGGCGGCTGGAAATGAAGTAAAAGAACACACCGACCCTACGTTGGGTTTAGAAGTTGAAAGGTCTGTGGTGCGTTTAACCATCCCTATACTTGTCGGTGACGAAGTAGACTTTTTCTTAAACGGAACGCCCGTACCCATGCAGCTTGGTGAATGTTGGTACTTACGCCTCACCGACCCACATAAAGTAGTGAATGGCAGCACAACGGACAGAATCAACCTCACCATCGACATGGCTCCGAATGATTGGCTGAGAGAGATGATCCACCAATCCATGATCAGAGATTAATTCGATCGCTGACTTTTTCAGGAATAACAATCGGTTACCTATCACTGAAAGGATTTTTTTCGCTTTCTTCACCCCCATGATCAATATCCCTACCCTCAGCGTGAATGAAGATTTCGTTACCGTTTTTTCTGAAGAAGCCTTTCCACAGCATGTTCGGGGCGGAATGACTTTAACAGAGAGAATTGATGCCCTAAACCTAAGAATCAGAACCAGCGAAGCAGGCTATGAAAGTGACTGGCATGTGGCAGGCGATCCTACTTTGATTATAGTGCAAAGCGGTATTTTAAGAATTACACTTCGGAATGGAGAACATAAAGACTTTAGTGCTGGCAGCATGTTTATAGCGAAAGATTACCTGCCCGAACATATTCCGTTCGATACTGAAAAGCATGGCCATTGTGCCAAAGTGATGGGCAACGAAGCCTTATTGGCCGTGCATATCAAACTAGAGCAAATCTAAATCCTATTTCAGCTTTCGGTGGGTTTTACCAATGATGGAAGCCCTACTTTTATCCACTCCAGTTTGTACTGCGTATTTGGGCCAATCATTCACTATAGAAGTCACCTGATTGATTAATTGCTGAGGTTTCTTGATGGAATTTTCCTTGGCGAAAGCCAATAGATCGTCCAGCGTAAAATTATCACGCTTTCCCCTAATCGACATTTGATGCTGACTGGTCCAGTCGCCCTGAGGGTTATAGGCCCAATTGACATCATAGGCGGGTGACAACCTCCATTCGCCTCCCTGAGGCAATAGAAAAGCAATATTCTTCGTGTGGTCGTCTTGGTTTCTTGCAATTACATTGAACACCATGCGTAAATACTGTTGCTCAAAGTCCTGATATGGCAACCTGAGCTCACGCATATCCGCAAAAGCATCTTCATAACCATATAATCCGGGCATCATAAAATCGTAATGTGCTATGGCACACAAGGTTTGCATGTGCAGCTTCTTGCCATCTTCTCCCCGATCGAAACGCTGTGTCATAAAATGTGCTCGGCCATTCTCTTCCAAAAGCTGACAAGGCATCATATCGATTCCGCAATCTTTTGCCATTAAATGATAGGCCATTTCTATGCGTCCATAACCAGCCGGGTCGCCCAAACTCCCTTCGTTTACCCCATCAAATTTTAACATGTAATAATCAAAACCCTTGGGCAAAGTAAACTGCCCCGATTTAATCGCTTTCGTTTTGGGGTTGAAACCAATAATCGCTTTGGGCCGCTGACCACCAGCCGAAGTACCTACGCGAATCAAGTCCGTCATGGCTTGCTCCTCATCTGCGGTCAGGTTGAGGTTTACCGCTTGCCTTTCTTCCAACACCTTATTGGTCAACGAAAGCAAAGATTCCACTTCAATGTCCTTTACTTGGGTTCCGAAAGGCGTAGTAGCTGGCTCAAACTCCAATGCACCCATGCCGCGAATGCCTACATAACCCAATTTTTCGATGGGGTTAATAGAATTGATTGCTCTCCCCTGAGAAGCCAACCAAGAACGAATAATTTGATTACCGAAAGCATCGGGAAGCGAGTCGGAAAGTAGCCCGGGCAAACCACTGTAGGTGGCCTTGCCTAAATTGGGAAATGAAAAAATGCGCTCCCCCCGTTTAATATCTTCCAAAGGCATGGTGAGTGGCGCCAAGTCGGTAGTACCTTCTGCGAACTCAGGAGCAAACTCAAAAGAAGCCAGCTGCCTTTGTTCGCTCCAAAGCACAGCCCCCACCAGTTCGCCCCAAATCTTTACCCTTAATACCACCATGATTATTGCTTTTTGGATTTACGCACCCGCTGCATGGGTTTGAGCTCACGCTCCATTACCATCATTGGGCTTTCTACCACTTCTGGAATAAGGTAATCGAGCTGATCGAGGGATTTGAGCGCACGAAGCACCTGAATTAATACCGACAAGGTAACGGAACGCCCGTATTCCAAATTTTGAATCGTATTGATATTTACCCCAGCATTTTGAGCAAGCTCTTTCTGAGTGTACCTTTTCTGCAACCTTAACTGCTTGACCCGCCTGCCCATCTCATCGACAATGGCCTGATCTGTCATCCTCTTCCAGTTCATACACCTAAATTTATAGGTTTTAAATCAAAAACAGATACATAAAACCTAATTACATAGGTTTAACGCAAAAACAAAGGTAAGGTTCATTTTCAAAACACCTATTATAAAAGGTATTAAATATTAAGAAGGCACATAAAACCTATTACAATAGGTTTTATGTGCCTTCAGTTAACACGACAAAGTAATCGATCAATGAGACCAATTATCGCATGAAAAAAAAGATAAAGCTGATAAGACTCAATAAAAGTGCCCCACCAATGATATACCAGTTCAACTTTACTAGTCTTTCGTCAAGCTGCATATGCCTCGCCCAAAAATTAAGTGAAATAGCAATCAACAGCGTGGGCATGCTAAGTACTAAGTTGAAATAATAAAACCACATCCAGCTGGTAAACAAGGACCAAATGGCCAAGGCAGCTGTGACAAAAGGAATTGCTCGATGTATGTTCGGAATGGCCTTCTCAGGCGACCGGAAACAATAAACAAGCAACAAGAGCACTGAAAGCCCTGCTAAAATCAACACCCATGAGAGTATACCTGGCATATTCTATTTATTTATGGGGTTTGTCTTCTTGATAAACGTATAATCTGGCTCCAAAGAGCCAGTAGGTTCCTTCCACCATATTTTAGTTTTCTTAAAACCATAAAGTTCCTCAATCACCTTCCCCTCTTGATCGAGCCTTTTTCGATACACCTTCATCCAATTGTCCTGTCCATCGTACTCATAAATACTTTCAGAATTTATGTATTGCTTATCTCCTACTTCCATCACGGATTTAACAACAGCATTATGCTCATCTCGAAATAAGGTCTCTTTCCGCTCCCCTTTTAGCTCATAACTTTTTCTATATCCATTCTCATCAAACACGATCTCCTCGGCACCCAGCTTTCGATCGCCTTCAACATGGGTAATGTTAATACTACTGGAAACCGCGCTATTTGGATAATACTTGTGGTCTTCTATTCGTTTCCTTACCCCTTTGCCATCGAATAC
>CAXBPM010000187.1:0-6800 GCA_963977345.1 uncultured Roseivirga sp. | reverse complement strand
GGGAATCAGAAAGCTACTAGTGGGTTTCCAACTCACCGTATCTATGTTTATGATTATTCTGCTCTCGTTAATCATAGACCAAAATCAATCGCTCAGAAACTCTCCGATGGGCATTGAAAGCGATCAACTACTAGTGGTCAGTAGTACACCCGAAACAGTAGACTTATTAAAGCAGGGTTTTGAGAAAATCTCTGGAGTTTCTAGTAGTACTGTCGTGTCATCATTGCCTGTTGTTGACTTCCCAGTCTACCTCAACCTTTACAAGGAGGGCATGGCAGATAGTCTTGCCACAAGATTCATTCAAGTTGATGCGGATTTTGACAAAGTGTTCCAACCCAAATTAAAATCAGGAAGTTTTTTCTCGCCTCAACTTGGCCAGCAAGACTACCAAGAGATTGTAGTAAGCAGCGCCCTACTTGAAAAAATGGGTATTCCCGAAAATGAAGCATTAGGCACCTTGCTCAGCAGCTCTGCCCATAACTATCAAATTACAGGTATTTTAGACCAAACCATTAGCGCAAACCCACTGATAAAGCAGGATGAATCCCTCCTATTGATTAATTCCAATCAGCCGATGCAATATGCTCGCCTTGTTCTAAGGTTAGAAGGGAAGGATTTGACACATACACTCAATCAAATTCAAACGGAATGGGAAGCCATCTTCATCGATGGAAGTTTTCAAGCTACTTTCCTAAATTCTGAAATTGATTCAACGTTCGGAAATCTATTGAATGCAATCCGAATCATCACATTTATCGGTGGTTGCATCATTCTCATCTCAATGCTCGGCCAATTGGGCATGGCGCTTTTCAACGCACAATCGAGAATGAAAGAAATTGGAATCCGAAAAGTAATGGGCGCTGCCATGGGGCGAATTATTGGCCTTATTCTTAAAAGCACAACCATTACCATCATCATAGCAGCCTTCATTGCAACGCCTATTGCCTATGTGGTTTTTAAATATGCCGTGGCAGCCGATGTAAGAACTCCCCTTGAAATAACACCTTGGTTATTGCTTAAAGGAGTTTTGGTGCTGACCTTATTGGTAGTGGGAGTTGTGGTTTCTCAAACTTGGAAAGTAGCCTCTGCGAACCCCACTCAATCTTTAAGAAATGAGTAAACGCAACAACCATACATCTCCGCCAAAGCTGGCGAATCGCCTATTACGCTGGTTCTGTGACCCTAAGTTCATAGAAGAGCTTGAAGGCGATTTAGAAGAAAAATTCTATGCCAATGTAGAGTCTAGGGGTTTAAAAAAAGCAAAGGCCATTTACCGCAAAGAAGTGCTCAAACTCATGAGGTTTTCTACCATGAAAAAATTCAAAACACCAAAGCTATCACCCAACCTTACCTTCTTGAGTTTATACACAAAACTCACCTTTCGGAATATGTTGAGGCATAAACTCTTTTCCTTCATTACAGTGCTAGGACTTGCAGCAGCCATCACCGTTGGCCTTTTTTGGGTGAATATTTTTTACACAGCTTCACAATTTGATAAATTCAATGAACATTCAGCCTCCATTTATAGAGTAACAACGCATCAACAGAATGAAGAAAGAGACCTTCATTTCGCCTCCTCGCCCAACGCTCTTGCTAGCTTAATAGAAGCAGAAATGCCTTACTCAAAAAAGGTCACACAACTGCATCGTTTTTATCAACAGTTCTCCATCGGGGAAGAGCCTGTAAGCACCTATGGCCTATATGCTGACCCTGCCTTCTTCGATATTTTTAGTTTCAAAATGATTGAGGGCAATCCAAAAACCATACTTTCCGAACCCAACTCCATAATCCTGACAGAAAGGGCAGTGGAGAAGTTTTTCCCGAATGAAAATCCAATCAACAAAATCATGGGGGATTCAATACAGTTTGTGGTACGTGGAATTATGGAAAACCCGCCAATGAAGTCGCACTTACAATTCGAGGTACTTGTTTCGGGGAACAGTTTGAAATTTGGCCAAGAGTACTCTAGCAAAGAAGCGTGGGAAATTAAGTTCGAAAACTATACCTACCTGCTCAAAGGAGAGGAAACAAAAGAAGCCTCTATTAACCAATGGCTCAACAACAAATCCAGAGAGATCAATGCCCTTTTAGGTGATAGTGAACCTGACCTTTCTTTTGAACTTCAGCCCATCACCTCAATTACGCTAGCACATGAAAAGCTATACCATGAATATGGAAACAATAATATACCCCTCTCTGTAGTTTTAGTTTTGTTTACTATTGTCTGTCTAATTCTGGCCATAGCCATATTCAATCACACAAGCCTCTCTATTGCCCGAGCAATCCGAAGGTCCAAAGAGATAGGTATTCGTAAAATTACAGGCAGTACTTCTTCCCAAATTGCATATCAGTTCTTCATAGAAGCTATCATTATTTCTTTTGTTGCCCTTTTGTTGAGTGGATTTTTATACAAGGCCACAGCACCGTTTTTTATAGGGCTTACACAACAAGGTGGAATGGTTTTCGACCAAGAGTTGAGTCTAGGCCTAGTAGCAGCTTTTATTGTATTTACATTAATTGTAGGTGTATTGGCCGGACTGTTTCCTGCCTTGTATTTTTCAAAAATTAAAGCACTCCAAGCCATTCAAAATACCAACCCTAGAAAGGTATTTTCATTTATCGGACTCAGAAAAACAATCACCACAGTCCAGCTTACTTTCTCACTCATTACAGTGCTCTCTGTTAGTATTTTCGGAAGCCAGTATTATCATTTAATGACTTCCTATTTGGGCTTCAAAACGGACGACATATTAATAGTTGAGAGTTTGGACAATAATGTACAGCTATTGAGTAATGAATTCTCTAAAACCTCTGACATAGTGTCTATTGGGAAATCTTCATTTATTCCAGGAAGTGGGAGTAGGTCAACGACAAATATAAAAAGACCAGATGCCATTGACAGCGTATTTACGAGCTACATATCGGTGGACAAAGCCTTTATGGACATGTACCAGATCAAGGTTATTCAAGGAAGAAATTTCTCTACTCAGGATAAAGATGTACAGACTACCAAGTCCATTTTGATCAATAGTAATTTGGTTAAAACCCTTGGCTACAATTCTCCAGAGGACGCCTTAGGACAGATATTAAAGACAAAAGAGGGCGATGTAACAGTTGTAGGTATCATTGAGGACTTTGTTTTGGTATCATTTTACAACAAAGCTCACAATATTATGGTCAAGCTTGAGCCCAACACAGAAATGTTAAGAAGCCTCAGTTTAAAACTAAAAACTGACAATGCGTTCGCCACTATAGCCAGCTTAGAGAAAGCATGGGGAAAGGTGGATCAAAAAAATAAATTCAAAGCTGAATTTGCAGATGAATTGGTCCGAAAAAACTATAAGGAAAATGGTGTACTCCTAAGCATGATCGGTTTCCTAACTGTTGTCGTCTTGGCCATTTCAAGCCTAGGTTTGCTAGGTATTTCATTATTCAATGCGGAAAGCAGATTGCAAGAAATAAGTATTCGTAAAGTACTTGGAGCTCAAGTTGGGGAGCTAATCCTCAAGCTTGGCAAAGAGTTTTTCGTCTCCATGCTCATTGCTATTGCAATAGCCACCCCTTTATGCTATTGGTTTTTCGACAATATTATTTTACCCCAAATGGGGTCCAGCTTCAAAATTGGAATCCAAGAAACTGTAGGTGCTATCTTATTCCTTTCCCTAGTTACGTTCACCATTGTATGGTCTCAAACATGGAGAGTGGTGCGTCTAAACCCATCTGAATCATTGAGAAGTGAGTAGCTAATTTGAAAATAAGGGAATTTGGTGATTTGAAGATAGGTTTCTCAATCACCAAATTCTCAAATCAACACATCTTCAAATTAAAATATCAAGTCTTCATTTTAGAACTCCGGTTTATTTCATACATTAGTCTACATTTTAGAACATGCTATGAAAGGAACAAACCTGGGTGAATTTGAAGAAATAGCTTTACTCACCATTTTGGTTTTAAAAGATGACGCCTACGGAGTAAGCATCAAGCGCGAAATCAACGAGCAAGGGAAGAGGAATATTAGCAGAGGCGCTTTGCACACTGCGCTATCTCGCTTGGAAGAAAAAGGGCTTTTGACTTCGAAACAAGGCCAAGGCAACGAAGACAGAGGTGGTAGGCCAAAGCGCTATTATGAGGTAAGCAATAAGGGCTTGGCTGCTTTGCAGGAAGCCAAAGAAGTCCGCGACCAATTATGGAGTCAAGTACCAGCTTTTCGTCTACAATAAATCCTTTATTGACATGCGCATCACTCCTCCAAAACTATATACCCGGCTTTTTAAAGCTTTCTGTAAGCCTGCTCTTTACCAAGAGCTGCAAGGCGATTTAGAAGAAGAATTCAGCTTCAACCTAAAAGAATTAGGAGAGAAAAAGGCCAAAGCCATTTACCGAAACGAAGTGTTGAAGATGCTTCGCCCTTCTGTGATTAGAAAACCTAAAATCATTGTCACCATGTTCAGAACCTCATTATTCCAAATCCATTTAAAGTTGGCTTTCCGCAACTTGTGGCGCAACAAGGTATTCAGTGCCATTAATATTTTCGGGCTTGCTGCTGCGATAACCGTAAGCATGTTCGCGCTAAATATTCTTTACACGGGCCTTTCTGTTGATACGCAACACCCACATACTGAGAGGTTATACAGAATTCTAACAAAGGTTGAAAAACCCAACATCAGCCCTTATTTTTTAGCCTCTACCCCCTCGGTCTTGGGAGAAAAACTTCGTGCTGATCTACCAGAAATTGAAGTTTTGACCCAGTTCAGTCCTTACCACCAATTCAAAGAAACCATAAATGGAAATTCGGTAATCCTTATAAACTTAATGGTAGACGACCATTTTTTCGAAGTATTTCAATTCAAGGCAATCGATGGTGATCCACATGCTGCATTACAAGATAAATCAGGTTGCATTATTACAGATGACATCGCAGAACGCTTCTTCCCAGATGAAAACCCTATTGGTAAAATTCTTGGTTCAGGACTGATCGTTAATGCCATAATTGAAAGCCCAAAAGGTCTTTCACATTTAAATTTCGACATAATATCAAGTAGTTCCGAAAATCCATATTTGGCGACTACGGAGGAATCTGACTACCTCGAAAGCTGGAATAACTACTATCAAGGCTACACTTACTTTAGAACCATTGACGGAGTAAGCCAAGAGCAGTTAAATAATAAACTGAGACAAGTATCGAAAGAAGTAAATACCATAAAAAAAGGTGCTGAATCCACTTTTGATTACCGTAGTCAGAAAATCAGTGATATCATGTTTAGTGATGAAGTGTATAACGCTATAGGATCTAGTTTATCTAAGGGTATACTTTATGTACTTGTCACACTAATTACAATTCTGCTTTTATTGGCGAGTTTTAATTACACTAATCTATCTATCGCAAGAGCGATTCAACGTACCAAAGAAATAGGCATTAGAAAAGTAGCAGGGAGCACAAAGTCTCAAATCATAGGTCAAATTTTAGTTGAAACGATTGTTTTCTCAGTGGCGGCAACACTGGTAGGATTCTTACTCTACCGCTTTTTCGTACCTGAATTTGTTGCCCTAATGGATACTGGTAATTTATTATTCAACCCCAACACTACCACACCTCTTCTATTGATTTTTTTAATTTTTTCTGTGATCGTTGGCTTAGTCGCTGGCCTTTTTCCTGCACTCTACTTTGCCCGTATTTCTCCTTTGAATGCTTTTCGATCAAATATCAAAAGTAAAACCATGTCCCTCATGAACATTAGAAAAGGCTTGGTGGTGTTTCAGCTCACTATTTCGATGTTCTGCATTATGGTTGTTACTGCGGGTTCAGATATATACCATTCTATTGTGCAAAACAACTGGAACTTCAGCAAAGAAGGAGTAGTAAGCGTAGAAGTCCCTCCTAAAAATCGGCAACTATTAAAATCTCGATTTGAGCGCGTTCCAGGAGTCGTAGGAGTTTCTGCTGTTTCATCTTTACCAGGAGTAGGCACAATGGGTATGACAATGGTAAGACGATTTAATAATACTGACAGTCTCATGGTTGATTTTTCTGTTGTAGACTCCGATTTCGACAAGGTTTTTGAGCCTAGACTATTTGCTGGTAATAATTTTAAAAGAGTATCGTCCGATTCAACACTTACTGAAGTTTGGGTAAATAGAAAGCTATTAGCTGACCTTAATATTCCATTAGACAGTGCGCTTGGTCAAACCCTTTCCTTTTTTAAAAACATTAGCCGGTACCAAATAATTGGCATTATGGAGGATAATGTCTTCGAACGACTTGATGCCCCTGAAATGGCAGCAATCATGGTTACTCACGAGAAAATAGACTTATATAAAAGGTCGCTTGCCATCAAAATAGAAAGTCAAAATATAGCAGTTACTTTAAGTCAGCTTGAAAAAGCCACCAAAGAAGTAGACAGTGAACAAGCCTTCACTCCTATCTTCCTAAATGACTCTATTGAAGAAAGTTATAACAATGTCAACCAAGTAGTCAAGGCGTTCAAGTTTCTTTCGATCATTATCATTTCCATTTCGCTTTTAGGCCAATTGGGAATTGCGCTTTACAATGCTGAAACACGTACCAAAGAAATTGGCATCAGAAAAGTGCTTGGCGCCAGAGTTAAAAGCATTGTTCTACTCCTGTTGAAAGGAACATTGACCTCTTTAGTCATTGCTGCCTTAATCGGTACTCCTCTAGCCTACCTTTTTTTACAGGAAACATTCTGGCTCTCTTCCCTTATAAAACCACAGTATGAAGGGCTTGTCTTGGCTCAAGGCGTTCTACTATTGGGGAGTTTAGTCGTGTTCATTGTCATTGT
>CAXBPM010000186.1:0-6803 GCA_963977345.1 uncultured Roseivirga sp. | reverse complement strand
CCTGAGGTGTAATTGATTGTTCTGTCAGTAGACCCTGTTTCTAATTCTATTTGTGGGGTGCCTGTAACGGTCACGACTTCACTAAACGTAACTGTCACTGCAACCACACTCCCTGCTTTGTAAGTGCCATCAGCTGTTGAAGAAGTTACATTGGTAACCGTTGGAAGTACGCCATCTATCACCAACGCTTTATTGTTGCCCAATGAGTTAGCTGCGCCCGGGCTTACCAGGGTCAGAGTTGCCGCCTTACCTCCTGCATCGTTAATCGTACCACCATTCAGCGTCAGCGAGTTGGTGGCCTTGAAGTCCAAATCCGCACTGGCATCGCCCGATTGAACAGTATAATTAAAAGTCAGAGTTGTTCCTCCACTACCAGAAGCGTAGTTTATGGTTCGATCAATGGTGCCAGTTTCCAATTCAAGCTGTGGAGTTCCGGTTACAGTTACAGGTTCTGAAAATGTCACAGTTACCGCCACCAAATCCCCAACCTTAAAAGTACCGTTGGCCGTAGGTGAGTTGACTGAAGTAACCGTTGGCCCCACCGCACTAGACACTACTGTGGTGGTATTATTAGTTGCATCAACAGTTCCGTCATTCACCACGACAGTAAAAGTGGTTGTTTCTGATGTTGATGTTCTGTTATCAGTTGGGTTAAATACCAAGGCTCGTAAAGCCGTTTGCATAGCTGCAGGCGTTTTACTTGTCATGGTATAAGGGCCAGTGCCCCCATCTGCCCCTGTAATTACTCCTTTGGCGTTGCTGTCTAATGTAATAGTTGCAGTAAGCATATCCCCCCCATCTACGTCAGCCACAGTTAGCCCTGAGAAAGGAGTAATGGTCGCATTGTCGTTTACGGCCTCGCCTGCTGAGGCATTTCCGATGACAGGGGCGGTGTTTGCTACACCACCAGTACTAGAAAAAACCACATCATCCAATTGAACCTGAAATAGGGATGTAGCCGTCAGTGTTAACTTAGTAGTGCTAGAAGACAACCCAGTAAGAGTAAATACTTTTGTGGCATTATCATTTACTGCGTAAGAAACAGAACCAGCAACATCACTGGTAAAAGTAAATGTGTTATTGCCTCCCGCATTGTTTCTTAGAGAAATAGATTTCGGGGCGAAGGCAGTATTTCCTGATAAGGAAATATATACATGAGACTCTATTGAACCGCCACCATCGCTGTAGGTCACTACATAATTTGAATAGTAAGTATAGGTTGGCAACACTTTTCCGTCAAAAATTAGTGTGAAATCTGTCCCACCATTTTCGTGAAAAGATGCATTCTGACTATTGTTGATAATGCCGCCCTGACTAACAACGTCAGCTTGATTCAGGCTAAAGGTGATGTCTGCCAACACATCTTTTCTTGCAATGGAGCCTTCTTTAGGGAAGGCGTTGATATCTCCCTTAACAATTGCCAGTTCTTCTTCAAAGACAACCTTACTAGCAGCGATCGTTTTTACATTGGCATCTATATTTCCTTTGATTAATTCTATTGCTCCTTCAGTATCATTATGATTCTCCAACTCACAATCATAAACCAATAACTCCCCACCATCATTGATTACGTGATTGAAGGTATTAAAGGCTTGAATATTATTTTCCAAGGTGGTTTTCCCAATAATCTGATTACCTAGCAGCATTTGCCCAGAATGATTGTGAGCAAATAGATGAACAGCATTCAGACCATTGTATTCCCCTAGTTTGTTCATCAACTGGTCAAAACCTCTGGCATCTGCATCTAGTATGATCAGCTCAACGCCCGGCCTCATCAATTTTGAAAATAACTTGCTGTTTTTGATATGGCTATCCACCACCACTAACTCGCGAATGGCCACATTCTTTTTTAAGACCAAGTCAGTGACAGAATTATTAACTTCAGTTTCGACACTACCCTTTTTCGACTTCAGCTTACTTCGCCAATCAGTGGAAGCAATACTACTTAAAGAGTCGTCTATGAGGTAGCTATTGTTTTTTCCATAACTAGCCCTTCTACTACTATAATAGGCGCTATTGGCTGCTGAGGCAGAAAAGGGACTAGCTACCAACGCTAGATTCATCAATGCTGAGCCGAGGCTCTTCATTACCGATTTGTTAACGTGATTACGATTCATAGACAGTATGTTCTAGTCAAGCCCTGCTGTATTAAAATACAATACAGACTGACTTAAAGTTTGATAATTTATATAAAATCAAATGTGTATCTTGATATATACACAAAAAAAAATGTTCAATAAAATATTAGCCCTAGCCTTTTGGGCTAATTACACTTGCTGCTGTACCTGCCGTGTCTTTCCAAAATGCCATTTCATTATATTTATCAAAAAGATCAGGGGGCAGTATAGATCTACGCTCTTTATATTCTACTTTCCTCTGTATCGTGTGTAAACCTTTAACGCCTAAGGTGTAGTCAAACTCATCGTGAGAGTATTCCACATTCTCAAAATCATGTGGAAAATAATCAATTTCCAGAAATTCATATATAAGCTTAAGGGCCTTTTCGGGAAATTTGGTTAGTAAATCATAGTCCACTAATAGAAGTCTATCCGAATATTCACCATAAAATGCTTCTTTCAATGCTGTAAGAGACAACCCAACCACTCCATTTAGGAGACTTTCACAACGTGAGTAAACCGTCACTCTGTTCCCAGCAGAAAACATCTTACTGTAATCAAAAGGATTTTTTCGATAGATTTTTTCAAAACTATCCATTATCCATGCTGGATTTCTTACTAAACAGACCACTTTAAAGTCGTCATAAATATCAACCAACTGATGCAGTCTTGCCGTCCATATTCTGTTTGTATCGAAAATGGTTGGCTTCGGATTATCTTCATAGTAAGCATCGATCAGAGCCCTGAAAATTCTTTTTCTTTTATCTTCATTAAAGAAGCTATAGAATTCAGAGCCCGCCCCCATTTGCTCTAAACTTCCATTTATAAGAGATGCCACTGGACTCGACATACCAGCATGAAAATCAGGGTTCTGATTTAGTATGCCTGAAAGCAAAGTAGAGCCAGAGCGAGGAAGACCAGATATGAAATGAATTTTATTCACAGCGCGATATTAATCTTAAAATTAAATACTTGGGTCAAGGTAATAAAAAAGGGGATAGTCACTTATTATCCACCCCCTTTTTACTTATCATCCAGCTTCTAATTTCTAGAAGGAAAAGTTCCCTGTAGGCATATTATAAAACTGATGACCAAATAGGGCTGCATGTTGGTGTGTGATTGGTTACCACCATTGTTTAGTGCACTCACTTTGGACGAATCTAGTGCTAAACCTGTTAGATTTAAACTTGCCGCATCCTGAGCCATTTTCGCATTGGGAGTGCCTTTTTCGTATGAATCTGCTTGACCTGCCCCAGTACTAGGGGATTGAGCCCAGTAGGCACCATCTGGATTATCAGTCTGGGTAGTGCCCCCAGTAATTGCATTAATGTCAACCGAACCAGTACCAGTGATGGCTCCTGGTGCCGATGTGATCGTGTGCGTATGCGATGGCATTTGTGTCACATTTAACGTAACCATTTCTTCACCACTTCTTTGACCAATAGGTCTTGTTGAAAGCCCTGGTCCATGCCCTTGATGAATTGGGGCTCTACCTCTAAGGTCTGGCAAAGCAAAAGTGGTTCTACCATCACCACCATAAGTAGTGCCTATAATTGAAAAAAGGGGGGTATTCGAAGCAATAGCCAATAATTGCCCATCACAGTAAGCCCAATCTCTGGGAGGAAAATTCCCAGCAAACATTACTATTTCTCCTATAAATGGATCCATAATTAAATTGATTTAAAAGGTTCAAAAAATATATAAAAATGAAATTATCTAAACTCCCAAATAAGGATTTAACCAACTAGAGCTACTTCCTATAGCAACATTTCGGAATTCAAGATTTCTAAAATCTATGGTTTCTACTTCTTGGAAAATCTTACGTTTCGTGCTTTCCTTCGTACCGTTAAGTGAATTCTCCGTAATAAATACTCTCGCATTTTCTCCAGAATTAGCCACAGACATGTCGTGATTGCCTCTCGTTAGGTTCGTTTCCTTTTTAAGACCAAACCCTTTCAAAATATATTCACCCGTCTCTATACCTAGTTGTTGAAAAACACCATAAGGGCTAGTCCATTCAGTTTTTAAATCTTGATCCGAAAGTTCAAAATAAGAGTGCACGGTTGAGTACCACTTTAGTGGTATATTGGTTTCTACATTAAACCCATCAAAGAGATAAGGACTTCCAACTGGGCGTACAGAGGATAAAGGAATTAAAACACAGATATTAATTTCTTGCATGACTTATACGAATAGCAGTTTGAATACACAAAAACGCCTAACGGAGGCTCTAATCGACTGGATTAAAGAACTCATTTAAATACATATGATTAATTTTATTCAAAAAGACTGTTTTAGAATGTATAAATACGTAATTTAAATATCACTTTGCAAGAGCATCATATAATATTTTTACTCATTAAATATAATTCAAAGACAATACACCTGATTAATAACTAGTTATTAATCATTTAAAAATCCACTCTCGTTATTTACCAACAAAAAAAGGGGCAGTCAAATGACTGCCCTTTTTTAAAATCGGTTAAACTCAAAAATATTGGCTATACCATGTAAGTCTTATAAATCAAATTTAATGCCTTGCGCTAAAGGTAGTTCTGTAGAATAATTCAATGTATTGGTTTGTCTACGCATATAGGCTTTCCAGGCATCTGAACCAGACTCTCGCCCTCCGCCAGTTTCTTTTTCACCACCAAACGCACCGCCAATTTCGGCACCAGAAGTACCAATGTTTACGTTGGCAATTCCGCAATCGGAACCTACCGCAGAAAGGAATTGATGCGCATCACGCATACTGTTAGTCATAATGGCTGAAGACAATCCTTGTACTACTCCATTTTGAACCGCAATGGCATCATGCACATCACCTTTGTACTTTATGATGTACAAAATGGGCGCAAATGTTTCAGATTGAACGATCTCAAAGCTGTTTTCTGCCTCAATAATACATGGCTTTACGTAACAACCACTTTCAAAACCTTCGCCAGAAAGCACTCCTCCTTCAACCAACACCTTACCACCTTCATTTTTTGCTGCTTCAATGGCTTTATTATAATTATTTACTGAATCCTTGTCGATAACAGGCCCAACGTGATTCTTTTCATCCAATGGATTTCCAATTCTCAACTGACCGTAAGCACCAACAACGGCATCTCTTACCTTATCATAAATATCTTCGTGAACAATCAACCTACGGGTTGAAGTACATCTTTGACCAGCAGTTCCTACGGCTCCAAACACAGCACCGATCACCGTCATTTTAATGTCGG
This sequence comes from uncultured Roseivirga sp., assembly GCA_963977345.1. Lineage (GTDB taxonomy): Bacteria > Bacteroidota > Bacteroidia > Cytophagales > Cyclobacteriaceae > Roseivirga. The sequence goes on along the minus strand of CAXBPM010000186.1, from coordinate 1,459 downwards.
CATCTGGTGTTACGATAATCGCATTGTTACCTCCCAACTCAAGGATAGACTTCCCTAAACGAGCCGCTACAGTTTGACCAACGATTTTACCCATACGTATCGAACCTGTTGCCGAGATTAATGGCACACGCCCATCTTTTGTCATCCACGAACCCACATTGTAGTCACCATTAATTAAACAGCTGATACCTTCTGGTAAATCGTTTTCTTTTATTACTTCAGCAATTATATTCTGACAAGCCACACCTGTTAATGGCGTTTTTTCCGAAGGCTTCCAAACACATACATCACCACAAACCCAAGCCAAAGCTGTGTTCCAAGCCCAAACCGCTACAGGAAAATTGAATGCCGAAATGATTCCTACAATACCAAGTGGATGATATTGCTCTTGCATATGATGCAATGGTCGTTCTGACTTAATGGTAAGGCCGTGAAGCTGACGAGAAAGACCTACCGCAAAATCACAGATGTCAATCATTTCTTGTACTTCGCCTAAACCTTCTTGATAAGATTTCCCCATTTCATAGGAAACTAGCTTACCCAAGTCCGCTTTGCGCTCTCTTAATTTTTGACCGAATTGACGAACAATTTCTCCTCTTAAAGGTGCCGGAGCATCTCTCCAATCCTTAAAGGCAGCCTGTGCTGTTTCGATCACCTTATCATACTGAGCTTGTGTTGTCACACTCACCTTACCAATTAGTGCGCCATCTACAGGGGAATAAGATTCTAAAAAATCATCTCCGCCATGCGACTGCAAACCCGTGGAGGTTCCGTTGTTTTCAGCTGCTACACCTAGGTTTTTTAGGGCCTCAGTAATACCAAATTCAGTTTGAATATTCATAATATTTTATCTGTCAATTAATAGAATCCATAGTTACGGGAATTTTCAAAGGACTGCAAAAAAGCCCCCAACTAATTCGGAATAAAACAAAAAAGCCAAACCTATTCGGGTTTGGCTTTTCAATACTTGTCATTAACGCTTACCAAGTAATTCTGTAATATTCTTTCTCTCCGTTAGGGTATTTACCCATTACAAAGAAGTCTTTTGTTTTGGTGTCAATAATTTTCTGAAACTGCTCTAAGCTCGTGATATCGTCATCGCCCACTTTGGTTACGATAAAATCTTCTTTCACCCCACTTGCTTTCCAAGCTCCTTCTTCCAGATTTGATAATTGAACACCAGCCTCAATTTTCAGGCTCCTTTTCAACCCGCTAGTCAAGTCCTTAAATTCGGCTCCTGCTATTTTATATGTTAATGTATTTTCCGAAAAATCTCCTTCTCTTTCCAAAATCAACTCTGGTTCAACAAGTTCTATGGCCGCTAAAGATTCTCTATTCTGAAGTTTTAGAGATGTTTCCTTGTCGTCACCTTTTCTTTTAAAGCTAATGGAAACCGCGTCTCCCGGTCGCTTTCTAGCAATTAATTCTTGTAACTGACTTGTGGTTTTTACGATCTTTC
>CAXBPM010000185.1:0-6819 GCA_963977345.1 uncultured Roseivirga sp. | reverse complement strand
CAGTTGTGTCTTCAGCGCAATAAACGCTTCTTTTCAAACTTCGGCTGTACCAACTGTTGTTTACGATTCCGTGAACCGCTGGCGTTGTTCCCGTATATACCGAAGCATGGCCAGGCCCAGTAACAGTATAGGCATAGTCATACTGTCCATTTCTAGCCATGAAACCTTCTTCTACAAATCTTTTGAAGCCGCCTTCTCCATAGCCATCATAGAATCGGGTGAGGTATTCTTGCTTCATTTGGTCTACAATAATGCCGACCACAAGCTTTGGCTTTTCGTTGACCTTTTGAGCGCTTAATTGTACCGAACAAAGTAGTGTCAATACAAGGACTAAATAAGAAAACTTCTTCATGAGTGTATGTTTTTCAATTTTTAGGGCAAGCTATTTTAAAATATTCATCCTGTTTAAAAGTCTGTGTAAACAGTTTATTACCATTCTTGTCGAAGTAGATGACCACATAGATGTTGGCTTCTCTTACAATCTTCACGGCAAAGTAGATAGGATCATCTGCTGTGCCTAGTACTTTTATTTCATTGTAGGTAGCCTCAATAATTTCACCTTTGATATTGCTGTAAACTCCCTTTCCTTTTTCAGTTGAAATCAATAATTTTTTCTCTTGAGAATTACTCTTAAGCACTTCAAAATTCAAAATACCTTCGTAGCGTAAAGACTCGTCTCTTATGCCATGTAAAAACCATTCGTTTTCAATTCTGGCCAAGGCCACGGTGTCAGTAAAGTATTTGATTTCGTCATAATCAAAAGCACTCAATTCACGGTTTTTGGTAGAAATAAAGCCCTTTAATTTACCTTTGGTGGCGATCAAAACGGTGTCCGAATAAGCCTCGATAAGTTTGTCGTAGGAAGGAGGTATTTTAATCTGCTTGGCAATATTAATTACACCAACTTTACCCTTGTCAAGAATACTTACATAGCCGTTTGTGTTAGAGCCTATTCCATCATAAATGAAGTTCAATACATAGTTGCCGGTGCTGTCGGTAAGGGCTGCGTTATTTTTCTGTAAGCGGATTAAGTTAGGACCAAGTGCCACAGCGTCTTCCAAAGTATTGCTCAAGATTTCTCGTCCAAAACTGTTGTATATTTTTCGCGCTTTCTTTGGGCCGGTAAGCATTAAAAAGTCAAACTCTGCTTTTGCTCCAGTGCTAATGTAGTTTTGTGGAATCAGCAGTTTTGGCTCCCATCCTTTCTTTATTTCAAGCTTTTTTCCGTTGGCGAATAGGGCGATGGTCTGTGCCTCTTTTTTCAACATGACCATGTTCTCTCCCCAAAGACCTAGAGAATCATAATTGTACATGGGTTGAAAATTACCCACCTGATCTAGCAGAGTCCATTTGCCGTCTTTCTTCAGCCCAAGCCAACGATCATTTTCAACCACCTTTTCGTAATACAAGTCTTTTAAGGATAGGTGCTTGTTATGTAAAAGCTGAATTCCTTTGGCAGACTTTAGTTGCCAACCGTAGATTTTAGGGTAAATTTTATAAGCCCCGAATGGGATTTTAATTTTTAAATTGGCATCTAAAATAGCCTCTTGTCCATTTTCAACTACCCAAAAATCTCCATCGTCCAGCATCTCGACTTCCTCATATTGAAAGTCTAGGTTCACTTTTTCACCATTGGCAGCTGGGAATAGCGCCTGGGGTGTTACCAAAGAAATTCCCTCTTCCTTCTGTAGCCAAATGAAGTTACCAATGGTATCGATATCTATAAACTCATGATCGAGAATGGGCTTTTTATTGATGGTCGTTAATCCATAAAAACCATTGTGCTCTGTTCTGATAAAATGTGAGTTGAGTATGGCTATGGACGACATGGGCTGGTCAACAATCAACTCACCTGATTTATGAACCAGCGTAAAACCCGATTCGCTTTCTATTTGGATGTAACCAAACCCAACATCGGTGGCTTTGTCAAAATCACCTTGATAAATCACGGTGCCGTTGCGGGCAATGATTTGTTGCGAACCGTCCTTTTCTCCAACCACAAAGTCTGTCAGTTGAGGCATGCAGAGACAATCGGTATCTACTTTATTAAAACCAGCGTTAAGGGCTATTTCAGCTTTGGCGTTAATGAAGTTGATTTTACCATCTTCAATTTTAGGAAGCCAATAGCCAGCTTCTAGCACGGTTACTTTTTCAATTGAATCTTTAGCCGTTTGAAACTTAAAGTATTTAAAGAAGTCTTGATTTGGATATTCGCCTTTAAACAGGTGGTAGAGCCTAGGGATGCTTTTTCGGGCTAATTTTTCGTTGGGGTATTTTTTTAGAAAGCCGGTATAGTCTTCGATGGAATTAGTGGCCGTAACAATTTCATAAATGTCCTTTTCTACCGATTCGTGATAAGGAGTTTCAGGGTATTCTTCCAAAAAGGCTGTAAGGCTTTCCAGCTTGCCATCGGCAGTCTTTTCTTCGAAAAGCAATTTCTCATAGCGCGGCATGGCTTTTTCAAAGTCTTCTGCTTTTGGGTATTCGGTCATAAAAGCCAAATACGATTGCCAAGTGTTTTGTGCCAGCGCATTTTCATAGGCGATATGATTTCTCAACTGAATGGCTTGTGGGATTTGGGCTGCATCGCTGTGTTTTTTCAAAAACCAATTGTAGTCCGCAATGGTATGCTTTGCCTTTATCACCTTAAACTTTAATCCGTCAATTTTATCCTTCTGCTTCTCTAAGCTTACGGAATCTACCCCAACCTCTTTCAGCTTTGATAGGTCCTTAGCGTCTTTTACCTGCTTGAAATTTGAAATGGCTTTGTTGATAAAATGGTAGGCAGAATCTATGCTGTAGCCATTAAAGAGGCTGTCCACGAAAATGATAGAATACAGATAGTTACCGGCTGGGTTTAGGTTTTCTTTCTCCAGGGACTTGTTCAGGGCTTCAATGGCCTTGTCGGTATCTCCTTTTTCATACAATCTAAATGCACGGGTTGGAATCTCTAAGGCGAATAGAGAAAACATAACAACACCAATAAATAGCTGAATCCCTTTTGACATATATGATCAATGAAAAGCAAAAATAACAAACCTACGTTCAATTACCGTAATACCAGTTTGACATTGTTAGCCTTCGTTTTTGAGCTTTGCGAACCTAGCAAGTATAATATAAGCTACCAAATGAAAAGCTTCTGGTTAAGTAGCTTTAATTATACCGCAAGTGAAAAGGCTTACTTGCCTCACTTCCCGAAATGTACCCATGCGAAGCTTTAATTCTATTGATTTTTGATATTATAAACCTCAAACAGCGAGTGAGTTACATCGGATATCATTCAATAATGAAATTTTTTTGGTCTTCTAAAAAAAGATTGAACTCTGCTTCAGAGTCGTTGATGGGGTAAAAAGCACCTTTTTAACGCTCATTTAAATTCCGGCTTCGAATTTTGATTAAGATTTATATGAAAGTATTGAGGAATTAACGTTAACAGTTAGCAAATTGCATATAGAATTCTCTGAATTCTAAAAAACCTCAATCTAATGAATAAAATAAAAGCCGTTCTTCGGGAGCAAGGCCGTACTCAGGCATGGCTATCCGATAAAATCGAGAAGAGTTATGTAGTAACCACCAACTACGTAAATAACAAGACCCAGCCAAGTATACATATCCTGTACAGGATCGCTGACGTCTTAGACATAGATGTAAGAGACTTGTTAGTTCCCTCAAAGCCTTAAGCGCTTTGTCTTTAACTAATCTGTCGCTATTTTTGCATCAAAGATCTATGTCATGAAAAAAATTAGCACACTAATACTTATCGCCCTTTTCGTTTTTTCTTGCGCTGGCAATAAAGAAGAAGCCCAATGGGATGAGGCGACTGTAGTTGGTTATTACGGAGAAAAAATCAACCATGAGAACATTGTATCTGTTGAGGATATGATGAACCAGTTGAGTGAAAGTGATTCTATTATGGTAAAAGTGGAAGGTGAAATTACCGCCACCTGTGCTATGAAAGGTTGCTGGATGAACCTTGTACTTCCTTCTGGTGAAGAAATGAGGGTTACTTTTAAAGACTATGCATTCTTTGTTCCTAAAGAAGGAATGGAAGGCAACAGAGCGGTGATTGAAGGAAAAGTGAAAAGATCAATTACTGACGTAGCCACATTAAAGCACTATGCTGAAGATGCTGGTAAGAGCGTTGAAGAAATTGCTACAATTACTAAAGACAAAAACGAATTGGCCTTTGAAGCGTCAGGCGTTGTGATTTTAAATACTGAAGAGAAAAGTCTTTAAGCAATAAAGCACCAAAATATTAGAAGCCATCTGTTGGGAAACGGATGGCTTTTTTTAAACCTATTAACGTATGAAAAAATTCTCTCTAATCCAGTCAGTGTTTATTATAGTGATTCTTTGCTTGGTGGTTAGTACCAAAAGAGCGTTTCCACCTTCAATTTATAATGAACTTGGTTTATCGAATAACCTACTTATTGGGAAATGGGAGTTAGTTGATGAGTATGAAGTTGACGACTCTGGTAAGAAAATCGATGTGGAAAATTTATTTGGACCTTTAGTTGAGCTTGGTGATAAATCAGAAAGTAATTCGACAAAAGTTAAGAAGGTGAGGGACGTAACATTGACCTTTAACACGCAAGGAGAAGGCTTTAACAATGAACTGGGTTATGGTTTTAGCTATTCATTTAAAGACTCAGTACTTGATATGGGGCGTAGGTATAAAGTCGTGGAGTTAAGTGATAGTACTTTAAAGCTAAAAGAACAATCAGACCTCATGTCATTGTCGGGAGGCTCTGATTTTTTAATCTTTAAGCGGCTTAATTCAATAGATGTTGCAAGTGCGCGCACAAAAATGAAGGAGCTAATTGTTGGCAATTGGCAATGTGACAATTTGATTCCAGTAAAGACCGATGGCAATGCTTATTTTGAAGATAAGGAGCATATAGTGGATACACTAGGGGACAACATAAAAGTTAATCTGTACTTCTCGTTTGATACTGGCAGATTTGAATTTGGGCAGAGAGGTGGAAGAACAGGCGCCTTTGTTTATGATCTAGTTGATAGTATGATTAATGTGGAGGGAATACACTTTTTTACGATCATAAGAATTGATCAGGATTCTATGTCTCTTTTAGGGCAACATTCACCTGAAAACGAAGATAGATACATATGGAAGATGTCGAGGGATAAATAAAGGAGAAGGGGCATGCTACATATTCTAAATTATGCGCTACAAGCGCATAAGAAGATAGGTACTCACCACAGGCAAGCACCAGTTACAGTAGTAGGTAAGTGAGCGCTTGTAGAATAAACCATCAAATGCTCATTCAATTCCCTGGAAACGTAGAATACCCTTTCACCTTTTCATAGGTGTTATGGTCCAGCTCCGCAAGTTTTTCGATGTTATGGTTTTTGTAGAAGTGTTCTCTGATTTCCAGCATTTCATCGTAAGGGCCACGACCAGAGATGAGTTTGGCTACAATTGGGGTGCACTCCAATAAAATGAAAAGCAGCATGATAAAAATATTGGCGAAATGAATGGCCGTGTTTTCTTCCCCCAAAATTCTTAAGGCTTGTAATTGAGCCGCCATTCCATTCCAAGGGTTACGCTTTAGGTTGGTGATCTCCGTTTGCTTGGCTTCAAAGAGCGTATCCCATTCCTGCTGTTTACCCGCAATCAGCGGTAAGTTGAGGGTTTGTAATGCTGCTAATTCTTTTTGCGCCTGATCGGCATCGGCTTTTTTGATTTGGTAAATAGGGCCAGCGTTTCTTTTTCCAGAACCACCCGTGCCATCGGCTTCTTGTTGAGCTGCTTTGGCTAACTCATCACGTTTTTCTGTTTTGGCTACTATTTCAGTTTTTAGGCTACCAATTTGGCTGTCTATTGTTGCCAATTGCGTGGTGTACCTTCGCTCTAAATCAATAATCTCTTTCTGATAAATTTCTTCTTCGAGAGTAATCAGTTTTCGATCAATTTCTTTCGAGAAAATTCGGAGTTCCAGGGGTTTAGAAATCACGATGGCCAGCATAATGGCCAATAATATTCGGGGAGAAGCGGTTAAGAATTCTCGACCAAAACCCTTCTTATTTTTCCGCATGGTGGAAACAATAAAGCGATCGAGGTTGAAAATGATCGTGCCCCAGAGTAGGCCAAAGGCCAGTGCCCACCAAACATTTTCGAAAACGGTATGGAAGGCATAACCGCCCGAAAGTGCGGCTAAAACGCCAGTGAAGAAAACGGCAGCGCCTATTCCAGTATATTTTGAGGCATCGGTGGGGCATCGGTTCAATAATGAGCGGTTGACCCCCGCACAGAACCAGAAAAATTCTTTGAGTTGTTGCATGTTGTTTGTGTTGGTGACCTTTGGACTATTTGACCGTCCATTTTTAGGTTGTTGGAAGAACAACGTAATGCCTATTGCATATGTTGTGTTAACCAGTACCTTTTTATACAAGGTAGTGATTTCAATTGTAAATGGCTAGAAAACAGGAGTGTGGATTGGCTTAATACTTACTATCGGTAACCACTGTCCCCCTCAAACCAAAACATTAGAATTGGGCAATGAAGATAATTGGAGGGGGCTAGGGGGGGAGGGTTTCAGCCATGAATGAAAAACCAGTTCAACATTGTATTTCTTATTAGTTCGTGGTGTTCTTTTTAATTCTAAGTTATGCGCTACAAGCGCATAAGAAGATAGGCACTCGCCACAGGCCTGCTTGCCCCAGGCAGGCAAGCGCCAGTTACGGCAGCAGGCAAGTGAGCGCTAATAGGGTAGAGTTTAAAGGGCATTTAACCACAATTGCGCTGAGTGACTGAACTTTTCTATGAGCAAATGACTGCGCAAAGCAATCTCAATCTTCTTT
>CAXBPM010000184.1:0-6852 GCA_963977345.1 uncultured Roseivirga sp. | reverse complement strand
TGGGGAATGAAAAAAGCTGAGAGATGTTGTCTTCCTCCTGTATTTCTACGCCTGGGAAACAAAACCTATAATATACCTCTCGGTATTGGTCATAAATAACGTTTCCGTAATGAGGTGTCACAATCGGATACATCCCTTTATCTTCTGACGAACCATCTGTAGGAAATCGATCGATACTCTTCTTGAAATATTTACTTTCTGCCAATACAGGAGAGAGTTTTGAGTTTGGCGAATCTGCATAATAAACATTGTGATCTCCGAAAAAGGAATAAACAAACTTGGGGCCAGCGCTCATACTGAATCGCCAATAGGTCTTTTTGTCTCCCCAATATCCCTTAGGGAAGAAATGAGGAAGGGGAGTAGTTTGGCCTGAAGTAAGATCAATAGAATAGGCCAAATGTGTTGCCGACATTTGTTCGTCTGAGAATAAGTATGGATTCCCCATAAAACTGGTTTTTACCATAAGTTTCCCGTCTATTAATGCCGAGTTCGAGGGGAAAGCACTGGGCCAAAACACGGCACCGGAGTAGCCCAAAGGAGGTTCATACTTTGATCCTTCCACTGAACCTTTCAGAATATTGGAAGTGTAAACGGAGTTTTTGTTAGCAGGAAAAATTATGATGCTGTCGAATCGAACAATATGAAAGGCTGAGATTTCTCCTACCCCTTTTGGCCCCTCAATAGCATAGGAGTTTTGATAAACCAGTTTCTGTTCGTTCATGGAGTAAGTCTGAATTTCATTGGTTTGCTGATTTAGGGAAAACAACAAACCATCTCCTGAATTATCGTGGTAGGCCAAGAAGCTACTCACATTTGAGGTTTGATTATCGAGTGAGAAGTTAATCGTTTCGCTGGGCACTAAGCTTGCGTCAGGCTTATCTTTTGGCTTGGAGTTTCCACAGCTGAAGATCAATAAACCAACGGCTATAATAGCGAGAGCGGGGAGGTTTTGTTTTCTTTTCATAGGTCAGGCCTAAGTTAAACTAATTATACAGTTATTGGTGGCGCGAGCAATTATTCTTGTTATCCATGATTCATTATTTCATGTGAGTGAAAAGATTTTAGCAAACTTTAACATTATTGAGAGTAGGGGTCGCAACCTAAATGACTAGAATTGGTTTAATTGTTGTATCCAAAGAATGTGATCATCGGTAAAGGCGAAAAGCGCTTATTTTCGTTAGATTTATGGTCTTCCCCCTAATTGGGTTTTTTGAGTTTGAAAAGCTTATCACTTATTATGAAACTGTTTAAAAAGTTAATTATCATACCTGCTCTCGTATTGTTGGGCAGCATCAATATTTATGCTTCTGATGCCGCTGATACTACAAAGTATTTGCAGCCAAAATCTGAGCACATCAAGGAAGCCATTATGGTGACTCAAATCCTTGATTTTTTCCATTATAGAGATGTTGATTTAAATGACTCATTGTCTTCGGTTATTCTGGACAACTTCATTGAGTCATTGGATGGGAGTAAAAATTACTTTTTAGCTGCGGATATTAAGTCGTTTCAGAAGTATCGCTTTGCTTTCGATGAAGATTTGAAGCGTGGGAATTTGGTTCCAACCTTTTACATCTTCAACATTTATAAAAAGAGGGTGGAAGAGCGCCTTAAGTATGCTTTGGCGGAGTCGGTGAAGAAATTCGATTTTACTAAGAACGAAGAATTTGTCTTTGATAGAGAGAAGGCTCCGTACCCTCAGTCTGTTCAGGAGCAAAACGAACTTTGGAGAAAAATTATAAAGAGTCAAGCATTAACCTCAAGATTAAGCGGTTCTGATGATAAAAAGATCTCAGAAACACTTGTCACTCGTTACGAGCGATTTAAAAGTAATGTAGATAAATACAATAGCACGGATGTCTTCGAGATTCTGATGAACTCTGTAACCGAAGCCTTCGACCCTCACACTAATTATTTTGGGCCAAGAAGTGCCGAAGACTTTCAGCGTGAAAGTTCTAAAGCCATGGAGGGAATAGGTGCTACATTACAGCAAGATGATGATTTCACCAAAATTGTAGAACTGCGCCCTGGTGGGCCGGCTTTTTTAAGTGGCCAAATTGATTTAGATGATAGGATAGTGGGAATTGCCCAAGGTGCCGAAGGAGACATGGTTGATGTTATCGGCTGGAGATCTGATGAAGTGGCAGGTCAAGTTCGTGGAGCAAAGGGGACCTTGGTTCGCATAGAGTTTTTACCCGCAGGGAGGCCTGTTGGTGGGCAAACTAAAATTGTGAACATCGTTAGAGACAAGATTAAATACGATGAGGCCAAGGCGAAAAGTCAGGTGGTGCAGTATGAAGAAGATGGTAAAACTTACAACTTGGGAGTGATAACGCTTCCCGATTTCTATTTGGATTCTGAAGGCCTTGAAGGTGGAGAAAAGGATTACAGTAGTGCCACCAGTGATGTTAAAAAACTAATCACGCAACTGCAAGAAGACGGTGTAGATGGAGTGATGTTGGATTTAAGAAATAATGGTGGAGGCTCATTACTTGAAGCGATCAGCTTATCGGGTTTATTCTTACCGGGTGGTCCAGTAGTTCAAATTAAGTATGCCAATGGCCAAATAGCCAAGGAAGAAGATAAGGAGAAAATGTTTTATTCTGGACCTCTGAGTGTCATGACGAACCGCTTTTCTGCTTCGGCCTCTGAGATTTTTGCAGGTGTATTGCAGGATTACAAAAGAGCCGTAATTGTTGGAGAGCAGACTTACGGTAAAGGAACGGTTCAGAATGTAAGAGGATTGAATGATTTCTTGAGAGAGCCAAGTACAGATGAACTAGGTTTGATCAAGTACACAATCGCAAAATTCTACAGAGTAACAGGAAGCAGTACTCAGCATTTAGGTGTTTCGCCAGATATTAGCCTGCCATCTGCTTTTAGTGCCGAAGAATTTGGAGAGAGCTCAAAGCCAAGCGCATTGCCATGGGATAAAATTCCAGCTGCAAAGTTTACACCGCTGAATTATGTAGACAATGACTTGATTGCTCAATTGAAGAAATCGCATGATAAAAGATTAAAGACAGATCAAAGTTTGGTTGATTACCAATACGACATAAATGAACTGAATAAGGCCAGGGCGAAAACTTCAATCTCGCTGAATTATGATACGCGTAAAAAAGAGGCTGCTGACTTTGAAGCGAAAAGAGATGCTAGAGTAAAAATTGGAGACTCTTTAAAAGAGTTAGGTTCAAGCAAAGGTGTGAATCACTCTTTGAACGAATTGAAAGATCCATTCTTAAAGGAAAGTATCATACTCTTGGCAGAGCAGGTTGCGGCCAAAAAGAGTAAAGGATAAACCGCTGTAATAAGCGATAGACCAAATAAAAATGGCTGGCCTTCATCTGAAGGCCAGCCATTTTTTATTCTTTAAGCCTAAGTAAGAAATCCCCATCGGAGATTCTCGCACTACAGCTATTCTATTTAGCGTAGTTTACCGCTCTCATTTCACGAATTACAGTCACCTTAATTTGTCCTGGGTACTGCATATCCTTTTCGATTTTCTGAGAGATATCAAAAGAAAGCTGACCTGCAGTAGTATCAGAAACCGAGTCGGCATCTACCAAAACCCTTAATTCTCTACCAGCCTGTATGGCGTAGCATTTATTCACTCCGTCAAAGTCTAGGGCAAGCGCCTCAAGGTCTTTCAGTCGTTTGATGTAAGATTCCATCACTTCTCTTCTAGCACCAGGACGAGCGCCTGAGATAGCGTCACAAGCCTGGATAAGTGGAGAAATCATTGAGGTCATTTCAATTTCATCGTGGTGAGCCCCAATCGCATTACAGATTTCCGGATGCTCCTTGTATTTCTGAGCCAATTCCATTCCTAATAATGCATGTGGAATTTCTGGCTCTTCTGGCCAAACCTTTCCAATATCATGAAGCAAGCCTGCTCTTTTCGCGCGTTTGGCATTTAGGCCCAACTCTGAGGCCATGGTAGCGCAAAGTCTAGCCACTTCTCTTGAGTGTTGAAGTAAGTTTTGACCATAAGAAGATCTGAACCTCATTCGACCTACCAACTTGATAAGTTCGGGGTGGAGGCCATGGATACCCAAGTCGATCACTGTTCTTTCACCAATCTCTACGATTTCTTCCTCAATATTTTGAGTGGTTTTGGTTACAATTTCTTCAATTCTTGCTGGGTGAATTCTGCCATCGGTAACAAGTCTATGCAAAGAAAGTCTAGCGACTTCCCTTCTTACTGGATCAAAGCCAGAAATGATGATCGCTTCAGGAGTATCGTCAACAATAATTTCTACCCCAGTAGCGGCCTCTAGTGCACGAATATTTCTACCTTCTCTACCAATGATTTTACCCTTTACATCATCGCTTTCAATGTGGAAAATGGATACACAGTTTTCAACGGCATGTTCTGTGGCTGTTCTTTGAATAGATTCAATGACAATCTTCTTGGCTTCTTTTGCTCCCGTTAGCTTGGCCTCATCAATAATGTCTTTAATGAGTACCGATGCCTTTGATTCCGCTTCAACCTTTAAGGTTTCCATCAGTTGATCTCGGGCTTCGTCAGCTGAAAGTTGGGCTACTTTTTCGAGTGCTCTTACTTTTTCGTCTACCTTTTTTTCAAGGTCGTCTTTTCGCTTTCGAACAATCTCTAACTGCGCTTCTACATTCTCTTTAATGCTATCAACTTCGGCTTCTTTTCGCTTTACCTTTTCTAGCTGAGCATTGAGTGCGGTTTCTTTTTGTTTAAGCTTGTTTTCGTTGGCGATGATTTGGTTTTTCTTGCGATTAACCTCTTCCTCAAACTCAGATTTAAGCTGTAGGTACTTTTCTTTGGCCTCAAGAATTTTATCTTTTTTGAGGGTTTCGGCTGTAAGTTCAGCCTCTTTCATTAGTAATTTGCCTTTTTCTGCAAGTTCTTGAGCAGCCTTCGTGTTAACTTTTTGTAACAGAAGTCTTCCTATGAACACCCCTATAGCCAACGCTCCGATGGCCGTAATGAGGATTGTAACTGTTTCTCCCATATGTGAATCTATAGGTAGAATTGGAAGTGTACTGAAACGTAATCTAAATAGGTATTTAAGGAATTAGGAGAGGGCTGTTTTAATTATGTTATCAAGTTGATCTAACTGGTCAGAAGTTGTCGAATCTATTGATTCCACTTCATTTTCCACTTTCATTTTTGCGATCATACAATCGAATGCTACCATGGCTAAGAGATCTTCTTTGTCATCTATACCAAACTGGCTTTTAAAAGATCGTAATTTCTCATTTATTAACTTGCCTGCATTACGTACCCTTTGCTCCTCTTCAGGTTTAACTTTCATAGGGTACTCTCGGTCCCCAATTTTGATTTTTATTGATAGAATGTCTACCATATGATCATACTACTCACTTAAATGAGCAATACATTTATCTATTTCCTTAATGTACTCGTTTAACTTATGCTTCAACTCTGTAGACTCTTCCTTTTCTACGGTTGTGTTTGATACAATTTTAGTGATTTTATCCTGATTTTTAAAATCAGCAACTTGAGTTCGAAGGTCAATTATTTGTCCTTTTAACTCAGCATTTTGGTTTGTTAGCGCTTTGTTCTCTTGCTTTAATGTCTCATGCTTAACCACCAGTTGCTTTAACTGCTGCTGTACATGGTCTAAACGTTGAAAAAGCGATAATTCTGCCATCTTATTTTCTTATTACTGCTCCAAGCTCGCGCTCAAAACCTTGCATTAATCGGCTCATGCTTTTATCAATCACTTTGTCTGTTAATGTTTTTTCTTGGTCTTGAAGGTAGAAACTAACGGCATAGGCTTTTTTACCTGCGTCAATTTTGTCGCCTTCATACACGTCAAAAACACTGACTCTATTGATCAATGATCGTTCAAGCTTTTCTGCTAACTTCCGAATGTCATCAAAATTTATGGCTTTATCAACAACCAATGACAAGTCTCTTTTTACCTCAGGGTATTTGGAGATCGGTTGGAAGGTAAATTCAGAAGTATAAAGTTTTTGAATATAGTCCCAATCGAAGTCAGCAAAGAATACTTCGGCAGAAACATCCGTTAATTTGGCCACTTCTGCGTTCACTTTTCCAAGTTGTACGATTGGTTTTTTATTCGTGGAAATTGTTAATCCATAGCCGAATAACTCACTTTCCGTTTCTTGACTTTCAATTTTACTGATGCCAAACTTGGATAATAACTTAAGTACAATGGCAGATAAATCATGAAAGTTCACCTTCCTGCTTGGTGAAAGCCAGCTTTCGGGCGTAGCATTTCCTGTTACAAACAGTGAAAGCCTAGAGCGCTCTACATATTTTTCTTTGATGAAATGATAAGTGGTTCCAAACTCAAAAAGTCTTAGGTCGCCATTTTTACGTTTCACATTTCTATCGATAACCTCGAGGCCATGGAATAAAAGTGTTTGACGCATTACGTTCAAATCTTCACTCAAATAGTTGAGAATTTTAACGTTGTCATTTTCATCAATGGCAGCAGTAGCATTCGAGTAACCATCTTTAGTAAGTGAGTTGGTTACGATTTCATGAAAGCCTGCGCCTGCTAGCAAACGAGAGGTTTCCTTTTTGATTCCATCTGCATCTTTAGCTGGAAACTCTGAAAGGAATGAGCTACTCAAATGCTCATCAATCTCAATATTGTTGTAGCCGTAAATTCTCAATACTTCCTCTACAATATCAGCTTCGCGCTGAACATCTACACGGAAAGGAGGGACGATAGCAGTAAAGCCAGCTTCAGTTTCATTCTGAATCTGAATATCTAAGCTTTCTAGAATTGACTTGATTCTGTCATTTCCAATTGCCTTGCCTATCAATCGGTCGATATTCGCGAACTTCACTTCTACTTTGAAATCTTGAATTGGCGCTGGGTAGAA
>CAXBPM010000183.1:0-6870 GCA_963977345.1 uncultured Roseivirga sp. | reverse complement strand
GTTGGTCGGCTGAATCTCTTGAAATACGAACAGTTTCTAATCGAGACAAGCCAGAGTTGGGGTCGAATTTAGAGGTACGTCCAAAACCACTATCTACTACCACTTTAACCCCTTCAATGGTTAAACTGGTTTCGGCAATGGAAGTGGCCAACACTACTTTTCGATTTCCATTTCTGTCGGGTAAAATGGCTGCGGCTTGTTGCCTTTGGGGCAGCGAACCGTAAAGCATATGGATGGAAAATCCTTGTAATTCTCTCCTTAAAATTTCGTTGGCGGTGTGGATTTCCCGCTGACCGGGCAAGAAAACTAGAATGTCGCCTTCATTGGCTTTTGCCGCTTTAATTACGGTTCTGGCGCAGAGTTCGGCCATTGAAAATTCATCAATGTCGTTTTCGTAACGCACTTCAACTGGATATTGCTTGCCTTTACTGACTATGGCAGGTGCTTTCAATAGCGAAGTCAATTGCGGCATGTTCAGCGTGGCCGACATGATCATAATCCTCAAATCGCTACGCAAAACTTGTTGGGCTTCTCGGCAGAGTGCCAAGGCTACATCGGCATGGATACTGCGTTCGTGAAATTCATCGAAAATGACCAAGCCCACATTCTCCAAAGCATTATCACTTTGAATCATCCGGGTGAGAATCCCTTCTGTGAGTACTTCTATTTTAGTGTGTTCAGAAGTCCTGTTTTGAAATCGAATTCTGAAACCGACTGTTTGGCCAACAGGCTCTTCTAAAAAATAGGAGAGGCGTTCGGCAATGGTTCTGGCTGCCAATCTTCTTGGCTCCAACATCAAGATTTTCTTTCCTTCTAGCCACGGCTCATTCAATAAAGCAAGGGGAAGCAGTGTGCTTTTTCCAGCTCCAGGAGGGGCGTTTACAATCAGCGTATTCCCTTGGCTCAAGTGTTGGCGCACATCGTCAATGATTTCGGTAACGGGAAGCTGAACGGAATACGGATCGAAAGACAAAGCCTGTTTTGTTATGGGGTATATGAGCAAGCAAAATTAAGATGCTTTTGTTTAGCTTGAAACCCTTTGGGGCAAAAGCTTTGAATGACATCAGCGGTAGCAGAGATTGAAGAAAATTATTCTAAATTCACACCGCAAACAAATTGATTATTACACCATGAAAAAGCCCATTTTATCGCTTATCACATTTTTTATTGTTTCCTCGTTAAGCATTACGAGTTGCCAAACTCCATACGAGATCACCCAAGATGAAGTGACAAGAGTTGTCACCACATTGGCTTCCGATGATATGGGAGGCCGAATGATTTTCACTCCGGGAATTGAAAAAGCCTCTCAATTTATTCAGGGAGAATTTAAGAAAGCAGGTTTAGAGTATTTAGAAGGAATGACCAGCTACGATCAGCAGTTTGATATTTACTCGATTGCACCAGAAAGCATGTCAGCTTCTTTAAATGGAAAAGCTGTTGATGCGGCAGATATGGTGGCCATGTCGAATTCTGAAGGATTTGATTGGACTAACGTTGCCGACCTGAATGTAAGAACGATTGGTGCTGATGATAATTTTCAAACCGTTTACAACGAAATCAGAAGAGGAACAGGGAAGAACTTGGTGTTGGTGAATTCAGCCCACAAGGATTTATTTGAACGATACAAAGGCTTTTCATCACGTGGAAGCAGAGTGGTTGCTTTAGACCCAGACAATGCTACGGTGATGGTAATCTCTAATTTGACGGCAGTAACATCTGTTGATATCGAAGTTCAGAATGCGGTAACCGCACAAAGTCTTTCTAACGTAACAGGAAAAATTACAGGGAACAGAGCCAACGAAATCGTTCTTTTTGGAGCGCATTACGACCATTTAGGTGTTCGTGATGGAATGGAAGGCGATAACCTTTTCAATGGTGCTAATGACGATGCTTCTGGAACTACAGCGGTAATTGAATTGGCGAAGTACTTTGCCGCATCGGGCAAGAAGCCAGAAAGAACCATCGTATTTGTAGCCTTTACGGCTGAAGAAAGTGGTGGGTATGGTGCAAGACATTTCTCTGAGCAATTGAATCCTGACGAAATTGTAGCCATGTTCAATATTGAAATGATTGGAAAAGGAGCGAAAGATGGACCGAACACCGCTTGGATTACAGGTTTTGAGAAGTCTAGCTTTGGTAAATTATTACAAGATGCGGTGGAAGGAACGGAATATACTTTCTACCCAGATCCTTACCCAACTCAGAACTTATTCTACAGATCTGACAATGCTACATTGGCTAGATTGGGCGTTCCTGCACACTCTATCAGTACTACACAAATCGATATTGATGAGGACTACCACAAGGCTACTGATGAAGTAAGTACTTTGGATATGGCGCATATGACCAACACCATTAAGGCCATTGCTAAAGCCGCAGAAGGCATGATCTCTGGCGCACAAACGCCAACAAGAGTTGACCCAAGTGGTTTAAGATAAACAGAACTTTATTAAAAAGGCTCATTCGCATTTGCGGATGAGCCTTTTTTTGGTTTTATGCCCCTGTTGGTGTTCTTCACCGACAGGCTATAGAATCAATTTTCACAATGAGCCTATCATTTTTTCTATTTTCAAATCAGAATATCCAAAGAGAATTCATGAAATTTACGAATCAGCAAATTCGGAAAGTGCTAAGAAATCATCACTCTAATTCGAATCAGCAATTTGACGTATCATTAAAAGGTAGAAAGCATCTAGCATGCGAAAATTGAGAGCAGAGTTAGTGGTAGAGTAATCATTGGGGGCTTGTTGGTGAAGAACACCAACAAGGGCGGAATAGTTAAAGAGGGAATCAAAACTCTTACAAAAGACGAGGAAGATAAATAGTGGAAGAGTTAATATATAGTTTATTGTTTGCAGCTATTGGGTTATTGTCTCTTCTCGTTTCAAAGAGGATGGAATATAGTAAAACTGATATACACTTATCAAAACAGACACTGAGAGTGTTAGGTTGGTTTACGTTGATATGTTCTCTTTATCTATTATCCAAAGCTATTAATCAAATATGAAGCAAAATACATCATTCTCTATTCTTTCATTACTCAGCCTTCTAGTAGGTCTGATTATATTAATATTGGCCAACCCAAATGCTAGTCAAGAGTTGGAGAATTTGCCATTAACAGCTTTTAACTTAGATGGAATAAACTTACATATGCCTACGGTGTTTTTTATATACGTACTTCCTGGATTATGTATAGTAATATTTGCTATAAACCTATTTAGAAGCAAAATGGAAAATTTTGTTTTAGGCAAAATATCAAAAACAGCAATATTATTTAGTGGCTGCTTATGGATTTTATTTGGGCTCATGTCTTACAGTCCTTTTACTGAAAATCAATATTCTAAAATAGTGTTACTTACATTAGTTTTTTTGGTTTTAATCTTCTGCATTTTATTGTTTTTTGGTATTTCTCTAAATTTTATATGTAAGAAAAAAACACCATTTTACATAACGCTTGCTGCTTTTGCTATTGTGTTCATTATGACTTTTTTGAGCCTATTTGTCTTTGATGATATAACTTGGATAAGGACAAACTTATCAATATTAGTTTTTTTTATATGGCTCGTGCCACTAGGGTATTGGTTTGATAAAGTAATGTAGCCCCCCTGGTGCTCACTTGGCCCCCCCCTGGCGCTCACTTGGCCACTGTGGTAACTGGTGCTTGCCTGTGGCGAGTACCTATTTTCTTATGCATTTTAAGTGCATAATTTAAAAGAGCAGAAAACCAGCTTTGGAAACAGAGTTGGTTTTTTTATGAGATTAAGCGTTGAGAAGGGGAGCAAGACCAGTCCGCACTAAAAGTGCGAACTAGTAAGCTTCTGAGGTTTACTTACCCACTACGGTAACTGATGCTTGCCTATTTTGAGGAGCACATAACGCGAATTAGAAGCATGTATGTCTCAAGCCATCTTTTTGTGGAGGTACTTCCGTTTGGCGAGCAAGAATCTGTGTCTCATATCATCGTAAATCAGCCCAGATAATAGAATTACGGCCGCAATGATCAGTGCATTCAACTCGATTTTCATATAAAGAAAGCCTCCAATGATTCCTCCTAAAAAGAAAAAGGAGATGATGTAAACCCTCAATTTAATCGTAGAGAAAACGCTTTTTCTTTTAGCTGTTTTTTTGAGAAAAAGCAGCTGTGACAATTCGATCCCTAAATCGGTGAAAAGCCCTGTCAGGTGAGTGGTTCTAACTACCGCATTCGATATTTTAGTAACGAATGAGTTTTGCACGCCCATGGCGAAAAGGAGCAGATAGGCAATCCCATGAGGCGATTCAAGCATGGATAAGTCTGTGAGAACAACCACCAGCAAAAGAATTGCGGATTCAAGTAATGTCGGTAAAATGAAAATATTGAGTTTTTGAGTCTTCATGGCCCATTCAATGAGCAGGCTAGAAGTAAAAGACCCTATTAGAAAGGAAACGATGTAAAGAAAGTAGGCCAGGCCTTTCCAGAATTCAAACTGAAGGATGTCATTGATGAAAAGCGCAAAGTGCCCCGTCACATTGGTGGTGAGCTGGTGTATGGCTAGAAAGCCGGCTAGGTTTACAATTCCAGCCACAAAGGAAAGTACGATCGCAATCCGTAGGTTATTCTTAAAAGTTCTTCTTTTTCCTTGATGTCTAAACATTTACTTTCATTCCAATTGAGTTCAAATGCTTCGTTTGCCTATCCGCTTACCCGTAAAAACGAATAGGGCCGACATGATGAAAAACACTAAAAGTAAGCCGGCTGAATTGATTAAAACCTGAGATAAACCCAGTGCTGATACGTCTACAAAAGGGTAGGGGTAAAATTCGGAGATACTCCCTCTGAAAAGTATAAATATTAAATAGACAAGCGGGTAGATAAGCCACCTCGGGATCTGCTTAAAGCTGACCTTCTGTTTGTTTTCATATAGGTACCAAAAGCATATTACCAATAAAGGATTTACCGAATGAAGCAGTTCATCTACTAACATGCTTAAGCCTTCAGGTTCCCATATCTGCCTTAATATTAATTGGTAAACCAAACCCACAATGCTAATGTAAACTGTAATGGCGGTCAGTACCCCAGGGCTATTAAATCGATTGTTCTTGTCTCCTACGATGGCTTGACGAGTGAAGTAAATAGTGGCTAATAAATTCGTAAGGATGGTGAAAAAGCTAAAAAACCGAATAGTCGTTTCTGGAATTCCAGCAACCCTGTTTTCCAACATTAAGTAATATTGAATCACTATGGCAAACCAGCCTATGAGCGCAAAAATTATAGATAAGGTTCTTTTCATGGAATGCTTACGAATAAGGGTTCATACATCAAATATACGATTTAAGCGCTTTGCTTTAGCTCTTTTGGGAACTAGTCATCTTGTTAGCCGAAAGTACCTTCGCAATCAAAAAGCTCATTTACGTTTTCAGGTTATTCTGGAATTTTACGTCAATTGCCCTATTGAACCTGCCTTTGTAGCTGCATAGCTTTGTTGTGTACGACAAATGAAACTCGGCTAAAAATCATAATTCAATCACCATGGAAAAATCTTTATCATTCTTCGCTCTAATTTTCCTTTGCCAATTCACATTTGCTCAGGTAAGTGTTCCGCCAGCGCAGTTGGAGGCTCATCCGAGCTATGTCGCTTACCAACAGGCCAACCAATCAAATAACCTAAGCGCTAAGCTTAATGCAGCCATTAATCTGCTAGAGGTTTATCCAGAAAACTCTCAAGCTTTTATTTTGGCTTCTACGGCACTCTACGATAATGATAAAGCTGCAAGTGCAGTCGATTTTGCCCAATGGTCGGTGGCCTATAATAGCTACGATATAGCCAATAGCTATTACGGGTTTTTATATGCTGTTTATGGTAATATGCCAGAAATGGCTCACCAATTTTTAAGGAATATGCAAGCGATGGGGGCAGACGCCACGACCATGCAAAGGAATTATGAAAACCTGAGTTCCTATGTTAACTCACTTTCAAATTATCCTCAATTGGCCTCTACTGTGCAGAAAGCCAATGGCTACTTGACTAATTTCAGTGCAGAAAGTGTGGCAAGGGCCAAAGCTACTTTCGAAAACTTGGCCTCTAATCTTGGGGCGAGTTATGAGGGCATTGCGAATAATGAAATTGCGGATAAAACCCTGGCCGATTGGGTAGCCGCTGAAGCAGCAGTGAAAGAGGGTTTGATTTCCAGATCTTTATACAACGATGCCCTAGTGAGTTTGGCTGGTATGGCTGAAAAGGTGAATTTTACTTTCGGGCAGAAGTTGGAGTCGCATTTAGAGAAGATCGTTTTTGATCAGACCAATTACAATATCGCATCACGCTACCGTGCTTATGTGAGGCTGGCTAGTCTTCAAGCATCTTTAAAGCGTTGGGATAGGGTAGAGGCTGCCAGTAATCTTATTTTGACAGATTTCAAGGGTAATATTCCTTCTAACGCAGTACTGGCCAAAATTTACTTTTACCAGGTTATGGCGCTAACGGAGCAGCGAAAGCTCGAAGATGCCTCCGCAATGGCCGATGCCTATGTCAATATTTTACCGAAGCTAAAATCACCAGAATATTTGGCTGAGGCTTATTATGTGATCTTGAGGGCTTACGCATTCAATAAGGAAGTTGAAAAGGGAAAGGCCATAGTCCAGCGTGCCGAAAGTTTCCTTAAAATTCCAGGGGTCGATAAATACGACTATGTCAACTTTGCGAAAAACGGACTTTCTACTACGGCTAATATTCTTGGAGAAGGAGGAGCATTGGAACTCACGGGCGATCCTTATAATGATGGTGTTCGATTGATGGATGCCAAGCAATATGCAGAGGCCGCTGTGCAGTTTGAGAAAGCAAGAGCAGAGGAAATTGCTGCTTTGGAAAAGTTAGATCCTTTAGCGCAGCG
>CAXBPM010000182.1:0-6876 GCA_963977345.1 uncultured Roseivirga sp. | reverse complement strand
TCCACTCCATTTTGAACGCCATGTAAATAGCGCGTAAACCAACGGTTCATCATCGACATTGGGGGAGGGCCACCATGTCCACCTTGGTGGTAATATATTTGAGTAGGAATGCCTTTTGCCTTGGCGGCTTCAGAAATACGTAAGCTATGCTCAGGCACCACATTCCAATCGTTAAAACCATGCGACATCAAGAGCGCAGCCTTCATTGGCCCCATATCATTCAAGTAATCACGGCCTGCCCAAAAGTCATTGTAATCGCCTGTGATTCTGTCCATGCCGTTCTTCATTTCCGTGTCTCTTACGGTCTTATTGTTATAAGCACGTTTCGATTCATCACCGCTGTGTATAAAATCATAAAGCACATCAATGTCTTCGCCCAAATAGCCTCCCGGAGATCTGATCAAACCATTTGATCTATAATAATGGTAGTAGGAGGTGTTCGGTGCAATAGGAATGATGGCTTCCAAACCTTCAACACCCGTGGTAGCGGCTGCCAATGGCAATGTTCCATTGTAGGAAGTTCCCGTCATGCCCACTTTTCCAGTGCTCCAAAATGCCTTTACTTCTTCATTTCCATCTGGGCTGGTGTAGCCTTTTGCTCTTCCGTTGAGCCAGTCAATCACCGCTTTTGGTGCCAATGATTCATTGTCGCCACCCACGGTAGGAGAGCCCTGAGAAAGGCCCGTGCCCGGAGAGGAAGAATGCACCACGATATAGCCGCGCGGTACCCATGTTTTGATCTGAGAATTTGAAATGATTGGTCGCTCGCCTCTGCGCGTTACCGTAGGGTTTACCCTTGCAGGTGGGGTAGCACCCAATTCGTGTTTCACATTCCATAATACACCGTCAGCCAAAGAAGCGGTTCCCGCAAAATAAGGGCTTGATTCGTAGACAATTGGCAATTTCAAACCTTCAGTATCGGTTTGGAACGGACGGGTGACATCCACATGCATGCGGTCTGGTTTTCCGTCTCCATCCGTATCAAATTCTGTTTCAACCCACAGGTCATGTCGAATCCATTTTTCAGGATCGTTGAAAGCGGGAACAATCTGTGCTTCGCCATTTTCGAATACAGGAACGGCCTTTTGTGCATTGGCCATTGGTAAAAAGCCCAAAAAGAGCAGCGCAAAGCAAGCCGCTATATTCAGTACCGATGATTTTTTCATAAGCATTTCTTTAGTAGAATAGAATCAAATGCGCCCAAGCTAATGGGACGATGACAGGAAGATAGACGAAGCCCGTCAATAAGACAAATCATACTCCTTATTTAGCTTCTAGGAAGATTAGGTTTAGGCTTTTGAGTACAGCTTTTTGGTGCGTTGCACATCCGTCTGACCGCCTTCATCAATCAACAGGAAGTAATCCAATTGCCATTGCTGTGTTTTGAGGGCTTGCTTGCTCAAAGGTTTGTCCCATAAAGGGTACACCCGAATGGCCCTTTTTCCTTCTTTGGAAGGATTGGTGAAAACGCCTTTTTCTAGCAATACCTTTTTGGGAAAAACGAACTGCCCAATTTGATTTTCAGAACGCACATTGACGATTACAAAATCGATATTGTCGGAGGCATCAAAAGGCTGGATTGGACCATTGTTCAATCGTTTCCAAAGCGTAACAAACTGCCCAGTTTTGGTAGGAGTGACCTTCGCGTTTCTACTGACAATCTGTAAGCCATTTAGCTCGAATGTGCAGGCTCCATATTCTTGACTTTCCTTTTCTAGGGAGAAATGGGTCAGTTCAAAACCCAATGGCTTGTAGATGTGGTCTTTAAGGGTTTGGAGGTTTGGGTTGAGCATTTAGCTCAATATTGACGTTGAACTTAGGGAATTAATAATAGGGTTACTTTCCAAAAATACCCAAATCATTACTTTACCGGTTTGTGTATGGTTAGTTGCGTGGTTCAGCAACAAATTTAGTAAACAAATACTTGCCAGAGAAAATTCCGAAGGAATTTTCCGGATGAGCACTTGCCAAAGCAATTAATTATACACGTTGTTGTGCTCTCGTTATTTTTTTTCTCATTTAACCATTTTGTATAATTTTTCTAAAATATTTTATCGTAAGTCATTAATTAATTTTTTCCAAAATAAACTTTAATCCACCTCTTGTGTATTCAATTCCAGTGACTCTATTATCATTGTCATAAATTAATCTGCCAAAATTAAGCCTATCAGTAAAATAAGATTTAGAATCAAGGTATAGTTTGCCAGTTAGAATCGTTGTAGAATTATCATCAGTAATTACTGTTTGTATTAAACTATTAGCTTCTTCTTTTATATTGAGTGTTAAATTGCCTTTTTTGTAGGTTCCTAAAAAATGTTTATAGTTGATTAGGTCTTTTAATATAGTTGTGTCGGGAATGATATTTAAATAATTGCTTAATTCAGAATATCTTATAATGGCCTGACTTCTAAATTTTTTTAAACTACTATTTTGTTGACCTGGAAACATCGAGTAAAAATATGCAGCATTACTTATGTACTCAGGGTCGGTTAAAAAATAATCAGTCATATCATCTCTTATAGACCTTAAACTAATAAAGTCAGGATACCATGATTTTTCGTCCTTATAGGTTTTGTGTAAATCAAAAACGTAATCTGGTAGTTTAGCATCAAAAATATCTACCTCTGCCTTGTCTTTGCCATATACAAGCTTTAGTTTAGAGAGCAAGGAATCTTGCTTTTGCGTTAATTTTTGTTCAGAATTAAGTAGTTTTTGAAATGTGTCGTCAGAAAGTTGCACTACTCTTCCACTTATTAATAAGTTGGCATATCCATTAGCTATATCTTTATAAATGTCTTTAGTCACTTTTTTATTAAATATATCATAGTAAACAGAATCCTGGTATCTAAAATAGGCAACTGCTGCATTTGCTTTGTCTATATTGAACTTTAGTTCCTCTAATGTTTTTTGAAATAAGAGTTTTGTGTTATTGGCAGATTTACGGTCTTCATTCCAATTGTTAATAGAAAGCGCAATTAAAATTCCAATTACAACCAAAACTATTTCTCCGATAGCGTACTTGAAATACTTTCCAGTTTTTCCTTCTGAAAGGAAGTTGAGACGAATTTTTCTAAAGAATTTTATCATTGGTTAGCGGTTTCTGGTAATGAAGCACAACGGTTTGTGTATGGTTAGTTGCGTTGGCTAGCAACTAAATTGGTAAAAGAAAACGAACCAGAGGAAATTCCTTCGGAATTTCCGAATACACACAGAACTAGCAATGAATTATACACGGTGTTGTGCTTTCGTTATTTAATTAAAATTTCCTCAACGCTCTAATTTTTCTAGCTCTTTGCCTATAGGTAATAGTAATTTATTGATATAAATTAATTGTCTGTCAAGCAATTCTTTGTAACGCATCGATAATTCGATTTGCTGATACATTAAACGTTTTAGAGCGGTTACCTTTTCAGTTGTATTTAGCGTAATTGATTCAGTAATAAGAAAGTTTTTATCTTCGGGTACAACGTCTAAATCTAATAATATTTCCAATAAAACATCTTTTTTTTCATATACAAAATCACTTCTCTTTTCATCACCAAAAAACACGGTTCTTGGGAATGCAAGTTCATACGTTCTAACGATTAGGCTACGTAAAGAATCATTCCTGACGTATTGCAAGCCTTTCGATTTTAAAGTTTCATACGCTCCATTGTCGAAATTTATTTTATTATCCAGACATGATTCTTTTAAGTTATGCGCGAAAATTGAATCCGTTTCAATCTTTCCGCTATTTAAAAAAGAGAGTATATATGTGATCGCTGAATCTCGTCTTTTGATGTTTGTCGTTATTTCTTTATTAAATCCAGCATCTCCTTTTAATGATGTATATATTTCTTTAAGCGCTTGCTTTTCATAGATTCTGTCTTTTCTGTATTCATTCTGGGTATTTATCTGTAATGCGATAAGGATACCTATAACAACAAGAATAATTTCTCCAATCGCATAAATTAGATATTTGCTGAAATTATTTTCAGTCAGCATTTTTTGTCTAATTTTTCTAAAGAATTTTATCATTGGTTAGCGGTTTGTGGTAATGAAGCACAACGTTATGTATCGCTCACTTTTATGAGCGTTATATTTCTAATGGTTTACTTATTATGAGCGTTAGCTGACGAAAAACTGTTGGCTAACGCCCTCTTTATAAATCTACACTTTGATATTTAGATTGTCTAATGGTGGTTTTAATTTTTCAATCCTTTATGAGTAATATGTGTATATACTTTATCGAAAAACCTTAACGTTTCCAAAGAAGAATCTATTCGTAACCCTTAAACTCTAAACTTTTTACCCTTAAATTCTAAACTCTGAATTGTTTACATCTTTTCCCCTCAAACCCTTTCTCGCAATTCATCTTTGTTTAGTTTTGTTGCCTTTAAAAAACGAACAGTACATGCAAGCACATTTTCAGCGAATCGCCAAAGAACTTTCAGTAAACCTAAAGCAAGTAGCCACTACGGTAGATCTTCTTGACCAAGGAGGAACAGTGCCCTTTATTGCCCGATATAGAAAGGAATTGACGGGTAGTTTGGATGAAGTTCAAATTGCTGACATCCGTGATAGACTGTTGCAGCTGCGCGAACTGGACAAAAGAAAAGAAGCGGTTTTAAAGTCGCTAAAAGAGCAAGAAAAACTTACAGACGAGCTTGAGAAACAAGTAAACGAGGCCGAAACCATGGCACGTTTAGAAGATATTTATCTGCCTTATAAACCAAAGCGTAGAACAAAGGCCACGATAGCCCGCGAGAAAGGACTAGAGCCTTTGGCGAAGTTTATTTTTGAACAAACCAATGCTGATCCATACACCAAAGCCGCTGACTTTGTAGATGCTGAAAAGCAGGTAGAAGATATTGAGCAGGCCTTGCAAGGTGCTCGTGATATTATGGCCGAGTGGATGAATGAAGATCCAGAAGTGAGGGCCAAAATGCGTAGGTTCTTCCAAGAGAAAGCCGTTTTCAAGGCCCGTGTTTATCCGGGTAAAGAAGTAGAAGCACAGAAATACAGAGATTATTTTGAATGGGAAGAAGGCGTAGCGAAAGCACCTTCACACCGGGTTTTGGCCATGCGCAGGGGCGAAAGCGAAATGTTCCTGATGTTGGATACCGTTCCTCCAGAAGATGATGCGATTGAGCTGTTGGATCGTCAACTGATCCAAGGGCATTCACAAAGTGCCGAGCAAGTGAAACTGGCCATTAGAGATGGTTATAAGCGTTTGCTTCAGCCGAGTATGGAAACGGAATTGCGCATGATTTCCAAGAAAAAAGCGGATGAAGAAGCCATTGATGTATTTGCCAAAAATATGAAAGAGCTGTTGATGGCAGCTCCTTTGGGCAGTAAAAATGTAATGGCCATCGACCCGGGTTTTAGAACGGGCTGTAAGCTGGTTTGCTTAGACAAACAAGGAAGTTTGCTTCATTTCGAAGCCATTTACCCCCACGAACCACAAAGACAAACCGCCAAAGCAGGCGCTACTATTAAGCATTTGGCAGAGAAATTCAATATTGAAGCCATCGCTATTGGAAACGGAACTGCAGGCCGAGAATCAGAGACTTTTGTAAGCACTTTGGGCTTGCCAAAATCCATTACGGTGGTGATGGTAAATGAAAGTGGCGCATCCATTTATTCTGCTTCTCAAATCGCCAGAGATGAATTCCCGAATGAAGACATTACAGTGCGTGGAGCGGTATCTATTGGTCGTAGGCTGATGGACCCTTTGGCTGAATTGGTGAAAATTGACCCGAAATCCATCGGAGTGGGGCAATACCAGCACGATGTAGACCAAGGCGCATTAAAGCATTCTTTGGATGATGTGGTGATGAGTTGTGTGAATGCGGTGGGCGTGGAAGTCAATACGGCTTCTGAGCAATTGCTGACTTATGTGGCGGGTTTAGGGCCTCAGTTGGCCAAAAATATTGTAGAATATAGAAATGAGAACGGCCCGTTTAAAGACAGAAAGTCGATTAAAAATGTAACCCGTTTGGGTGAAAAAGCCTTTGAACAAGCGGCTGGTTTCTTACGGATTCGCGGAGCCGTCAATCCATTGGACGAGAGTGCGGTTCACCCTGAATCTTATGCCATTGTCAACCAAATGGCGAAGGATTTGAAATGCTCTGTTACGGACCTCATTCAGAAAGAAGAGCTGAGAAAGCAAATCGACCTGAAGAATTACATCACAGACCAAATTGGCTTACCAACCCTAAAGGATATTTTAAGCGAACTGGCCAAGCCGGGCCGTGACCCTAGGGAGCAATTCGAAGCCTTCAGTTTTATGGAGGGCGTCAATAACATGGAAGACCTTAGGGCAGGAATGAAACTGCCGGGCATTGTGACCAATGTGACCAATTTTGGGGCATTTGTAGACATTGGAGTGCATCAGGATGGCTTGGTGCACATCAGCCATTTGTCCGATACTTTTGTGAGCAACCCAGCCGATATCGTGAGTGTTCAACAACGCGTAGAAGTTACGGTACTCGAAGTGGATGCAAGCCGAAAACGAATTTCATTGTCAATGAAAGGTGAAGCAAAACCTCAAGTGAAAAGAAGCGAAAAGCCTAAATCCCAACCTAAGCCAAAAGCCAAAGTTCAAAAAGAATCAGAAGGGGATATGGCGAGTAAGTTGGCTGCTTTGAGGGGGGAATTTGGGGGGTAGTTATCGGTGGATCAGTTGATCAGAAAACAGTATAACAGTTGATCAGTAAATCGGAAATCAGTTATTAGTTGATCAGTTATCAGTAAAGCAGAAAACAAGTAAATCAGGAAATAATAAAGTAAAAAAACAGTGAAGTAGGGAACTCAAATTGCTGAAAAAAACTCAGCCTTAACTGATCCCTGATCCCTGATCCCTGATCCCTGATCCCTGATCCCTGATCCCTGATC
>CAXBPM010000181.1:0-6896 GCA_963977345.1 uncultured Roseivirga sp. | reverse complement strand
TCAGCAATACCATCAATCACTTCTTGGATTTCCTGACGAATGCTCAACATCGCTTCGCAGAAACGATCCAATTCTACTTTTGATTCTGACTCGGTTGGCTCGATCATCAAAGTACCGGCCACTGGGAAGGACACCGTTGGTGCATGGAAACCATAGTCCATCAAACGCTTGGCAATATCTCCTACTTCAATATTATGGGCTTTGAAATCACGACAATCCACGATCATCTCGTGCGCGCAACGCCCTTTTGAACCTGCATATAGAATCTTGAATTCTTTTTCCAGCACCGCCTTAATGTAGTTAGCGTTTAAGATTGCCAACTTAGTCGCGTTTGTCAATCCTTCAGCACCCATCATTGCGATGTAAGCGTAAGAGATTGTCAAAATACTCGCGCTACCCCAAGGGGCCGCAGAAATTGCAGTAATAGCATTCTCTCCACCACTTTCCACTACAGGACTACCCGGTAAGAACGGTGCAAGGTGTGATCTCACTCCGATTGGGCCCATACCAGGTCCACCGCCACCGTGAGGAATACAGAAGGTTTTATGCAAATTCAGGTGACAAACGTCTGCACCAATAAGGCCAGGACTGGTTAATCCCACCTGAGCATTCATGTTGGCTCCATCCATATAGACTTGTCCGCCATTGTCATGCACAATCTGACAAATGTCCTTGATACTTTCCTCAAACACACCGTGGGTTGAAGGGTAAGTTACCATTAAGCAAGAAAGCTCGTTGCTGTTTTGCTCTACTTTAACTTTAAGGTCATCCAAATCAATATTTCCGCGCTCATCGCAAGCTACCAATACCACTTTCATTCCCGCCATCACCGCTGATGCTGGGTTAGTGCCGTGTGCCGAAGTTGGGATAATGGCCACGTTACGTTGCATATCACCTCTGCTTTCGTGGTAGGCTCTGATCACCATAAGGCCAGCATACTCTCCTTGTGCACCAGAGTTTGGCTGCAAAGAAACATCGTCAAAACCAGTAATTACAGAAAGCCAATCCACTAAATCGTTGAAGAGCATCTGGTATCCTTTAGTTTGATCTAAAGGAGCAAAAGGGTGAATACCACCGAATTCTGGCCAAGTTACTGGCACCATTTCGGCTGTGGCGTTCAATTTCATTGTACAAGAACCTAGAGAAATCATTGAATGCACCAACGACAAATCTTTGTTCTCAAGTTTCTTAATATATCTAAGCATTTCGTGCTCAGAGTGGTACTGATTAAACACAGGGTGTGTCATGAAGTCAGAAGTACGCTCTAAACTTTTCGGAAGCTCAACTTCCAAATCAGCTGCTTCGCTGTCTAAATCAAATTTCACTACCTGACCACTTGCCTCGGCAAATACATCGAGGATCAATTGGATATCATCAACTCTAGTAGTTTCATCTACAGAAATACCAATATCGCCATTTTCGAAGTATCTGAAGTTGATTTCATTGACTTCAGAAATAGTTCTGATTTTGTCTGAAACAGAAGATTCCGCCTCTATTCTTAAGGTATCGAAATAAGCTTCGTTCAATTGTTTGAAATCAAGCGAGTTCAAACCTTTCTCTAACAGCTTCGCGAAGCCATGAATTTTAAGAGAGATGTGCTTAATTCCTTTTGAACCGTGGTACACACCATACATACCGGCCATTACGCCAAGTAAAACTTGTGCCGTACAAATGTTCGAAGTTGCTTTTTCTCTTCTAATATGCTGCTCACGGGTCTGAAGTGCCATTCTGTAGGCTTTGTTGCCTTGGCTATCGATAGAAACTCCAATAATTCTACCTGGAATTTGACGTTTAAATTCGTCTTTCGTAGCAAAGTAAGCGGCATGTGGCCCACCGTAGCCCATTGGCACACCAAATCTTTGTGTGGTACCAACCACAGCATCAGCCCCCATTTCTCCCGGAGGAGTTAGAAGTGCTAGTGACATTAAGTCGGCAGCAGCAGTTACAAATACGTTATTCGCGTGCGCTGTTTCAGTAAATTTCTTGAGGTTTCTTACACTACCATCACCTGCTGGATATTGGTAAAGAACACCGTATAAATCTTCGTTAGTTAAATCAAGCTCTTCGATCTTGCCAATCACTAAATTGATTCCTACAGGAATCGAACGTGTTTTTAAAAGGTCAATCGTTTGAGGGAAAGTGTTTTCGTCAACAAAGAAAGTGTTGGCACTTTTCTTTTCCTTCTTTTTCAAACCTGAAAACATGAACATGGCTTCGGCTGCTGCAGTAGCTTCATCTAGCAACGAAGCATTGGCAATTGCCATTCCAGTAAGGTCCATTACCATGGTCTGGAAGTTGATCAAGGCTTCTAGTCTACCTTGAGCAATTTCTGCTTGGTAAGGCGTATAAGCTGTATACCATCCTGGGTTTTCAAGAATATTTCTTTGGATTACACCTGGAACGATAGTATCGTAATACCCCATTCCAATATAAGACTTGAATAGCTGATTATGGTTGGCAATCTGCCTCAAATCCTTCAAAAACTGGAACTCCGATTTAGGAAGAGGAAGGTTCAATGGTTCCTTCATTCTGATCCCCGCAGGCACCGTTTCATCGATTAACGCATCAATACTTGGTAAACCAATTACCTTAAGCATTTCCGCCACATCTTGCTGATCAGGGCCGTTATGTCGATCTTCAAATTTTTGGGTTTTCCTTAAATCAATCTTAGTCATATCCAGTATTCCAATAAGGTGTAAAATCTCGCTTTCGAAAAGAAGCACAAATGTAAGAGACTATGTGTGAAAATCCTTAAACAGGAGCTAAAAAAGAATACCATTTGAGTAACAGTTCAGCCGTACTTTTAAATAATTTTCTAGCTTTGGTGAATTAATAAAACTACAACATTAAACAACACATTTCAATGAGGAGATTATTAACACTTTCTTTGGTGGTTTGCTTGTTTTCACAAGGCTTAATGGCTCAAGATAAAACTGCCATGAAGTACGGAAATACAATCACTCCGCAAGACATGAAGGCGAAACTTAGCGTTTTGGCTTCAGATGAGTTTATGGGTAGAGAAACTGGAACTGAAGGCCAGAAAATGGCTTCGAGATTCCTAGAGGATTTCTACAAAAAAATTGGTTTGGTAGGGCCTGTGAATGGTACTTACCGTCAAAAATTCAGCATGTACCAGTCAGATTGGTCTGATGTTTACGTGAAGGTAAAAGGCAAAAAGAAAATGAATGGTAAAGACTTCATTTTCGCTGGCAATGCCAACATGGACAAAGAGATTAAATTGACTACTGTTTATATTGGTGATGGTTCTGCTATTTCTGGAATGGACATTAAAGACAAAGGTGTTATTGTAACTGGAAGCTCTAGAGAAGTTCAAAGAAGTCTAATCGAAGCTGGTGTGAAAGCTATTTTTGTAGCTAGCGCTGATGATGAACAGTTCATGCAAACATTACCTCGTCAGGCTGCTTTCAGAATGAAAGGAAGACTTCGTTCTGGCAAAGAAAACACTGGTAACGAGAGCATCGTATTCAACATCACTAAAGAAATGGCTGCTGATCTTTTAGGGTCAACTTCAGCTAAATTAGATGCTGCTGCTAGCTCTCCTTCTTCAATCAAAGAGAAAAGCGTAAGCTTTCAAGTGAAAGAAAAACTTGCTGAAATCTCTACTGAGAACATGGTTGCCTACTTAGAAGGAACTGACCTGAAAGATGAAGTTATCGTTATCTCTTCTCACTTTGATCACATTGGTCAGAATGAAGACGGAACTGTAATCAACAACGGTGCTGATGATGACGGTAGTGGTACTACTGGAGTAATGGAAATTGCTGAAGCTTTTGCTCAAGCAGCAAAAGAAGGTAACAGACCACGTAGAAGTATTCTTTTCTTAAATGTTACTGGTGAAGAAAAAGGACTTTTGGGATCAGCTTATTATGCTGACAACCCACTTTTCCCAATTGAAAACACTGTTACAAACTTGAACATTGACATGATTGGTCGTGTAGACCCTGAGCATGAAAATGACAGAAACTACGTTTATGCAATTGGTTCTGAAAAACTTTCTAGCCACTTAAAAGTAGTTTCTGAGTATGCTAACATCACTTACACTGGCTTAAATTTAGATTACAGATTTGACGATCCGGCCGATACAAACCGTTTCTACTACAGATCTGACCACTACAACTTTGCCAAAAAAGGTATTCCAATCATTTTCTACTTCAACGGAGTTCACGCTGATTATCACAGACCAACGGATACTGTTGATAAAATTGAATTTGATGTAATGGCGCAAAGAGGTCAATTGGTATTTTATACCGCTTGGATCTTGGCAAACCGCGATCAAAGAGTACCAGTTGATAGAACTGATGACATGACTTACAATCGTTAAGGTTGACAAGTAAAATAAATTTGAAAAGGGTTACTTTCGAGTAACCCTTTTTTTATGCAAAATACTCTACACATTCTTAATGGCGACAGCACCTTGTATTGTCTTAAGCAATCAGGCATTCACGGAGATACAGCCGTTTGGCGTGAAGTTTTAAGCGATGGACTTGTGCTCGATTCCTTCGGCACAGATGAATTCTGGCAAAACAGAGAAGCTTTTATGACTTCTTTTACTGAAACCAGTTCAAGCGATTATCAAGAAAAGGTAATTGATGAATTCAAGAAAATTCAAAACTTCAAAGCCTATAAAGAAGTAGTCCTTTGGTTCGAATACGACTTATTTTGCCAAGTCAATCTAATTTCCCTGCTCCATTGGTTTCAGCAACAAGACAGAGCTGAAGTCAAGGTTTCACTGATTTGCGTGGGTCAAGTCAGCGGATATGAGAAACTAATGGCTTTGGGTGAACTGCCCTTTGAAATGTACCCTGAGCTATTTGAGCAGAGAAGAATTTTAGGTAGAAATGATTTCAATTTTGCCTCTGATGCTTACCAAGCTTTTTGCTCCAAAGACCCCAGAGATTTAGAGAATTTCATTCTTCTTCCGTCTAATGAATTCCCTTATTTAGCCAAGGCCTTTCAGACTCATTTAAAACGTTTTCCTTTTTCTGACTCTGGACTTAATAAAATTGAACAAGAGATTATCAGACTTATTGAATCAGGAAAAAACACCGAAAAGGCATTGATTGGAGCCCTACTTCAGTGGCAAGAATACTATGGATTTGGAGACCTTCAGTATATAAACTACCTGAGGCGGTTAACACCAATACATGATATAAACCGAACCATCACACTAAAAGAGAATTACCGTTCGGCACAAATTGATAGAAATTATTTTCTAGGCGGAGCATTAGTGAACGAATGGGAGTGGGATGAGGATCATCAAGAAATAAAACCAAGGCATAAAAAATGAAAAAGACGTAACTCTCGCTACGCCTTTCATTATTGTTTTTTTTGAATCAGACTAGTTTTTACTGAGTCTCACCCTACCATCTTCGGTTCTAATTTCAACATTGGCCTTGCCTCCCGCTAATTTTAGGTCGGAGCGATGATCCGTTTCACGAACAGTTTCAAATGCACTAGATGCTCGAACACTACCGTCATCTTTGAGTATTGAAAACTCTCCTCCTCCGTTGGTTACTACAAATTCAATTGAAGAGTCTTCGCCTCTAATAATATATCTTCCATCATCTGACAAGGAGGTTTCGAGCATTACATCTCCGTCTTCAATATCAATGTCAATATCATTGAAGCTTCCGCCTCTCACCTCAACATCTCCATCTTCAGATTCAACTTTCAAAGCTCCCGTACCTCCGTCAATCTTAAGGTCACCATCTTCTAGCCTAAATTCGAAATCGCTACTTCTACAATCAATAATTTCAATATCGCCATCTTCGGTTTCCATGTAAATTTTGCCATTTACATTTCTTACTACATAATCGTCATCCTCGCCTTTCACACGAATAGAAGCCGACTCGGGTAATTCAATATCAATACGGTAATCGGTTCTGATAGAACCCATTTGAATTCTAACGCCACTTCTTTCTCGTTCAGTTACATGTAAATCATCACCACGATTTTCTACAATAACATTGAACTCTGTCCTACCTGATGTAAATCCTTTGATTTGCTGCGTACGATCGATCTTAATATGGGCGTCAGATCTGCTGCTCCCCGTTATTCTTACCTCGGCATCCTCTGAGTTTAGATAGATCGTTCCTGAAGCTCCGATGCTATAGGTTTTGTCTAAATGGAATTCGCCATCCTTCTGGGCATTGGCGTTTGGTGCTGCAATAAGGCAAACCAGCCCTATTCCAACAGATGTGATCATTTTTTTCATTGTTGTTTGAGTTTTTATGTAACAGTTAATTTAATAAAATTCGACCAGTATTTTACTTTCTCTTTCCTTTACGCTGTCCTTTCCCCTTCGTTCTACTCGAAGACGACTTACTGCTCTTGGTTGAGAATTTTTTCTTTTTTTCGTGAAACGCTCCTTTAAACTCGGGGTCATCCTTCTTCTTAAGATCATCTATGGCCCGTAACATCTCTTGCCCCTCTATGAAAGGCGTTTTTTCCACCAAAACTTCTGATGGCATATTGTGACGTGTAATTGTATTCTGAATTAATGCTTCGATCTTAGCCACCGAAAACATTTCAAGCTCATTGGCAAAGGTGATGGCAATCCCAGCATTATTGGCCCTTCCGGTTCGCCCAATCCTGTGCACATAGTCCTCATCAATCAAAGGCACATCAAAGTTGATGACATGACTCACCATGCTAATATCCATTCCTCTAGCGGTAACATCGGTGGAGACCAATACTCGAATATCTCCTTCTTTAAATTCAGCCATCGCATTAATTCGTGAATTCTGCCCCTTATTGGCATGAATAACACGAACAGGCCCCAATTGCCTTCTCTCTATGAATTTCGAAACGTTATCTGCATTCGTCCTTGTCTTCGTAAAAACAATCACGCGCTGAAGTTCTTCACTTTTCAGAAA
>CAXBPM010000180.1:0-6898 GCA_963977345.1 uncultured Roseivirga sp. | reverse complement strand
CTAACGACCCTTTTTGCTGTACATGGTTACCAAGTACTTGACGCAAAGCAGAATGCAACAGGTGAGTTGCAGAGTGGTTATTCTTAATCAATTCCCTTCTTGACGTATCAATAATGGCTTCAAACTCCGCTTCTGGTTGTGCTGGAATACGGTCTGTAAAGTGAACAATCAGGTCATTCTCTTTTTGAGTATCTAAAACCTTAATGGTTTCGGTCTCATTTTTGAGAACACCTTTATCTCCTACTTGACCTCCACTTTCGCCATAAAAAGGCGTTTGGTCTAGCACCAACTGATAAACAGTTCCTTTCTTTTCTTTGATTTCGCGGTACTTGATGATTCTGGTTTTTACCGCTACTTCATCGTAACCCACAAACTCAGAAGTTTCTTCTTCCGACACTTGAATCCAATCCCCTTTTACTTGAGCTGCATCTGCTTTTGAGCGCTGCTTTTGAACAGCCATGGCTTCTGTAAAGCCTTTCTCATCAATGCTCAAGCCGTTTTCTCTTGCAATCAGTCCCGTTAAATCTACAGGAAAACCGAAAGTATCGTACAGTTCAAAAACTACTCTGCCATCAATCACATCCGTTCCTTCGGCTTTCATATTGGACTGCACTTGGTCTAATCGCTTAAGTCCATTTTCAAGCGTTCTGAGGAACGAAGCCTCTTCTTCCTTGATCACCTTAGCAATAAACTCTTGCTGACTTACAAGCTCATCGAAAACCCCCGTGAACTGCTCCGCCAAAATAGGCATGAGTCCATAAATGAATGGTTCTTTAAAATTGAGGAAGGTGTAGCCATATCGCACTGCCCTTCTTAAGATTCTTCGGATTACATAACCTGCCTTGTTGTTTGAAGGCAATTGACCATCGGCAATGGCAAATGCAATTGCACGAATGTGGTCTACTATTACTCTAATGGCAATATCGGTTTTTTCAGAAGCGCCATAAGCAATTCCAGATTGCTTCGCTATATAGTCGATCAGTGGAGTAAACACGTCCGTATCGTAAGTTGAGCCTTTTTGCTGCAAAGCCATTGAAAGACGTTCAAAGCCCATTCCAGTGTCGATATGCTGTGCTGGAAGGCTTTCTAAATGACCATCTGCTTTTCTGTCGTATTGCATGAAAACCAAGTTCCAAACCTCCACCACTTGTGGGTGATCGTTGTTCACAAGGTCTTTCCCCGGTGTTTTGGCTATTTCTTCATCCGACCTTAAGTCGATATGAATTTCGGAACAAGGCCCGCAAGGCCCAGTTTCGCCCATTTCCCAGAAGTTATCTTTCTTATTTCCACCTAAAATGCGGGCTTCATCAATGTATTGCTTCCATAAATCAAATGCTTCTTGGTCAAAATCAAGATCTTCAGACTTATCTCCTTCAAAAACGGTGACGTATAATTTATCCTTTGGCAGGCCATATACTTGCGTCAATAATTCCCAAGCCCAAGTAATGGCGTCCTTTTTAAAATAATCTCCAAACGACCAGTTGCCCAGCATTTCGAACATGGTGTGGTGGTAGGTATCAATTCCTACTTCCTCCAAATCATTGTGCTTTCCAGAAACACGCAAACATTTCTGGCTATTGGCCGCACGATTATAATCCGCTTTTGAGTTGCCTAAGAAAAGGTCTTTGAACTGATTCATCCCCGCGTTCGTAAACATCAGGGTTGGATCATTTTTAATCACCAATGGCGCTGAAGGCACAAATTGATGTGATTTTGATTTAAAAAATTCGATGAATTTCGATCTAATTTCCTTTGATTGCATCTCAGATGAATTAATTGCGTTTAAGCTAAAGCTTAATTTTAGTACCTTTGTGGGGAACTTTGTGTTTCCCTTTTGTAAAAGCACAAAATTAGGAGAATTTCAAAAAGGATTCTTAATGTCAAAAATAAAATATTACTACGACACCGAGACTTGTAAATACGAGCGCATCAAGGTCAAAAAGCGCGATGTAGTTATTAACGCTCTTGGCTTCTTATCATTGGCTCTCGTGCTCTCTGTGGGCATTATTGTGGTACTCGGTCAATATTTCGATTCCCCAAAAGAGGCTGCCCTAAAAGAAGAAAACAACGAACTCAAGCTTTATTATGATCTTATGAAAGATCAAGTAGACGGAATGGATGCCA
Organism: uncultured Roseivirga sp.; assembly: GCA_963977345.1. Classification (GTDB taxonomy): domain Bacteria; phylum Bacteroidota; class Bacteroidia; order Cytophagales; family Cyclobacteriaceae; genus Roseivirga. The sequence goes on along the minus strand of CAXBPM010000180.1, from coordinate 4,774 downwards.
TGTTAGGCGTACTTCAGGAGAAAGATGATAACGTTTATCGTGTCGTTTTTGAAGCCGAACCCATTCCTGAAACAGTAAGAGAAGCTGGTTCTGGTGGTGCTTTACGCTACCGTCAGTTGCTGGAGAGCGACATGGAGAATAAGAACCTAGTCGTCAGCGCACTAGAGAAGATAGACAACGTAAAAAAGAAAATGTACATCCAAACCAAGTCTTATGACGAGGTAATGGCCCTTGCATTAGACAAAGAACGCCTCTACTCTTCCATGCCTGCCATACAACCTGTATCTAACAAAGATTTGAGAAGGTTCTCTTCGGGTTTTGGGTATAGAACCGATCCTATCTTCAAAGTAAAAAGAATGCATTACGGCAGTGATTTCTCAGCAGAGCAAGGCACGCCTATTTATGCCACTGGCGATGGCGTTGTTTCGAAAACCACATCTAGCACAATAGGATACGGCAAGCATATCATTATCGATCACGGTTTTGGCTACGAAACACTCTATGGCCACATGAGCCGATTTGCTGTTCGCCCTGGGCAAAAGGTAAAACGAGGTGAAGTCATAGGCTATGTTGGGAATTCAGGAAAGTCTACTGCGCCTCATTTGCACTATGAAGTGCACATTAATGGCATAGCCAAAGATCCCATTAACTACTTCTTTAAAGATCTGAATGCTGCTGAGTATGAAGAAATCTTGAGGCTTTCTTCAATAGAGAATCAGTCGTTGGGCTCTTATTCTTACCGCTAAATTTAGGCTGCTATTTGATATTCGAAAAAGGGTTTAAATATTCTGTTTGAATTCTTTACATTTGAAATAGCGACCCTTTGGTTAGCTTAAAGTAATCCTTGTACTTCTTTTCATAACCCGTTGATATGCCATACAAAGAGAAACCAATAGAAAAGAAATACTTCACCATTGGGGAAGTGGCCAAAGAACTTGGTGTGGCTACTTCGTTGATTAGATTCTGGGAAAGCCAGTTCACTTTCATCAGTCCAAAAAAGAACAAAAAAGGCAATCGGAAATTCACTCAAGAAGATTTAAAAAAGATCAAACTGGTGTATCATTTGGTCAAGGAGAAGGGCTACACCCTACAAGGTGCGCAAGAGCATATCAAGAATCATAAAGAAACGATCAGCACCGATGCTGAAATGATTACTTCCCTAAAGAAAATCAGGGGCTTTTTGGAAGAAATGAAAAGCCAACTGCCATGAATCAAGACAAGCTACATCAAGTAGCCTTGTCGCTCATCCCTAAAATTGGCCCTAGCCTTTCTAGGCAACTGATTAACTACTTCTCTACCCCGCAACAGGTGTTCAATGCCACCAAAGGCAAACTTTCAAAAATACCAGGCGTTGGTCCAAAGCTATCTGCGCTAATCCCTAACCAAAAGGAGCTTCTGGTAAAAGCAGAAAAGATCATTGAAGACTCCATCAAAAAAGGTATTTCAATCCACTACTACAAAGAAGAACATTACCCGAAAAGGTTAATGAACATATCTGATGCGCCTATTCTACTGTATTCTGTAGGCAAAGTAGAACTCAACCCACCCAGAACGATTGGTATTGTTGGAACACGGAGGGCGACAAAATATGGCTTACAAATCACTGAAGACATTGTAGCCCAGATATCACCACACAAAGCCACCATCATTTCGGGCTTGGCCTATGGCATTGATGTAAAGGCACATGATTCCGCTTTAAAGCAGCAATTGCCTACCATTGGCGCCATGGCTTGTGGTTTGGATAAGATTTATCCTTCAGGCAATCGAAATACAGCGATAAAAATGCTGGAAAACGGTGGCCTAGTAAGTGAATACCCCATTGGTACTGAAGCCGATCCACGCCTATTCCCTGCCAGAAACAGGGTAATTGCTGGAATGTCAGATGCGCTGATTGTGGTGGAAGCTGCTAAAAAAGGCGGTGCGCTTATTTCAGCCAATATTGCCGACAGCTATGATGTACCCGTTTTTGCCGTACCCGGTGAAGTTGGGAATACTTATTCTGAAGGCTGTAATCTATTGATCAGAAACATGAAAGCGGCCATTTTCACTTCGTTTCAAGATGTAGTGGAAGCCCTCAACTGGGATGTTCAGGAAAGCACTCAGCCTAAGAACCCAGAATTAAGGTATAAGGATTTGCAAGGCGATGAAAAGGCCATTGTTGAGGTTTTGCTGAAAAACGGACAGCAAATGCACATTGATAAGCTCTGCTGGCAAAGTCAATTGAACATGAGCACATTGGCTTCTCTGCTATTACAAATGGAGTTTGCGGGCTACATTAAGCCCTTGCCTGGCAAGGAGTTTAGGTTGGTTTGAGCTTTCAATACTCGATAAACTCAAATTTAAGTCATGCTTAAAGCCTCGAAACTTCTGGTTTTTAACGATTTACGAGTCCAAACCATCTGTGTTTGGTGAAAATTCCGAAGCTTCGGAACCTACGGGATGACTAAATAGTTGGCTTATCCTGTCAAGCCGAATAGAGGCACAAACCTCAATGCTGAGTCATGCTGCAAGCATCCTTTTCAGCAACACAAGAAAATGAACTATAATAGATTCATAATTCGTACATCCAAACTCTAAAATCTAACCTTATTTCTGTCCTAAGCCGTAGCTTCCCTCCTCAAGCAGGTTATACACCAAGTTGTGAATATTCGGGCGCACATTCAGTTGATAGATTTTACTGTTATTTCTTGTAGGATTGACTCTATTGGAAAGAAAGACGAATAAGAGCCCAGTAGCAGGGTCTGCCCAAACGAAAGTCCCAGTGTAGCCTGTATGTCCAAAACTCGCTGAACTGGCGTGTTGCGCCACGCTAGAGGCCGAGAAGCTGTAATCCACCAGTGGTTTGTCGAAGCCTAAACCTCTGCGGTTACCTGTTTCGCAAAACTGACAATCAGTAAATTCCTTAATCGTAGCCGCACTCAAGTATTCCTTTCCGTCATACACTCCCCCATTCAAGAGCATTTGGTATACTTTAGCCAAATCTCTTGCATCGGAGAATAAACCAGCATTACCCGAAACCCCCAACATCATGGCGGCTCCCTCGTCATGTACATCTCCATGCAATGTTTCCATTCTGAAAAAGTCATCTACTTCGGTAGGAACAATTCGATCTAAAGAAAATCTTTCCTTGGGCTTGAAACCTAATGTTTCCGCGCCCAATGGCTTATAGAAGTTATTATTTAAGAACACGTCAAACGCTTCTCCAGACTCCCTTTCCACCAATTCGGGAAACAAATAGAAGGGCAAACCAGAATAGAGGTAGCTCTTGTCATCGCTCACTTTCGTGCGCTTAATCATTTTATAAATCTTCTTCTCCTTAAAATCCTTGTGCAGAAAAAGGCCTGTTTCAGAAATGCGGTATGGAAACCTTCTAGAAGAGTCTGATTTCACTGTGTTCCATTTGTATTTGCCATTCTTGCGCTGCACTTCAGACCAATAAGGAATCCACGCCTTTAATCCCGCCTGATGCGCCAAAACATCCCTTATTGGTAAATCAGCCTTTTCGCCTGTGGCTATTTTAGGGAAGTAATGCCCGAAATTCACTTCTAAACTGAATTTACCTTCATCATGAAGTTTCATGAGCGCCAAGGTGGCTGCTGTAGTTTTCGTTACCGAAGCCAAATCGTAGATATCGCTGTTTTCTACTTCGATGGATTGATCGTAAGTATGATAGCCAAACGATTTTTCGTAGAACACAATACCATCCTTGGCAATCAAAAGCTGACAACCCGGAAATGCACCAGAATCTAAAGCCTGTTGAATGATGGATTGGATTCCAGCCTCCAATGCAGCCGAATTGATCCCTACTTCCTCAGGTCTGCCATCAATCAGTTTATTAAAAATACTTTCAATCTTAACAGGCGTTTTCTCCTTTACCTGAAAGTCCGTTTGCCGAGCCATTGACGAAAATGAGCTCAAGATTAAACTGGTTAATAAAAAAATATTGCGGATCATTTTCGAATTTATCAAGCTTGAATACTTCATCAATTTATTGAAAATTTAGGTTAAGCTGGAAACACTTCACTGGCCATCAACATGGCTTCTGAGAAGGCCTTTCGATCTAAGCCTAACTCCACTTTTTGCTGATCAAAATAACGCACCAAAACTTCGGTATCGATATTACCAGTGAGTGCATCGGTAGCCATTGGGCAACCACCGAAGCCCTTCATTGCCGTGTCGAATCTACGGCAGCCCGCTTCGTAAGCCGAGCTCACTTTCTCAACAATCTTCTGAGGCGTAGAATGGAAATGCGCCCCTATTTCGGTAGTTGGATAGGCGGTTATACTATTTTTGAAAATCTCTTTAATTACCTGTGGTTCAGCTATTCCTATAGTATCAGATAAACTTATTATTTCAACTTTAAGTTGAACAAGCTTTTCAACGAACTCAGCTACAATTTCAGCATTGAAGGTTTCTCCATAAGGGTTTCCGAAGCCCATAGAAATGTAAGTTACCAGTTTTTTGTTGTGCTTGACGCAGAGATTTTGGATCGCCTCCAACTGCACCAAAGCTTCTGCAATTGACTTGTTTGTGTTCCGCATTTGGAACTGCTCCGAAATAGAAAGCGGAAATCCCAAGTAGGTGATTTCTTCGAAATTCACAGCGTCCTCCGCCCCTCTTGTATTGGCTATAATGGCGAGTAATTTCGACTCTGTATTTGACAAATCTAGCTGACCCAATACCTCAGCTGTATCGCGTAATTGTGGGATGGCTTTAGGCGAGACGAAGCTTCCAAAGTCGATGGTATCGAAACCAACTTTGAGCAGTTGATTGA
>CAXBPM010000179.1:0-6904 GCA_963977345.1 uncultured Roseivirga sp. | reverse complement strand
TTGAATTGTTGAAAATTAAAAACCTAATATATAAGAAACTACGGCACTTTTTCAAAGCCAAATATAGGAGTGGTAAGATTCCAATTCGAAGACATCCATAATTGATATTATTCTTCAATTGGAAGGTCAAATCTGTTGTTAACTGTATTTATGATCGTTTCATTCAAATGATGACTACGTGTCAAGCCTAAACGTATTTTCACCTTAGATCAAACAAAAAGGCCGTCTCAGAATTTTCTGAGACGGCCTTTTTAAAGAATCGTAAACCTATTTACTTCGGATCAAGAATTTCAGCTATTCTATCTAGTAGGTCATCCAAGTGAATAGAACTGGCCTTGTCTGTAAACTTGCCTTTGCTGCTCTTTATTTCCTGCTGAAGTGCTTTCAATTCAGATTTCACTACTGGGCGGATATCCGATTGTGCAACATTCACCTGTCTTGCTTGGAATGAGTTTGAATCAGTGGTCATTAAGGACTCAAGCTTTTCAACAAACGATCTCTGTAGGTTTCTACGGTAAGTATCAATTTCGCTACCTGAAGTAAGCTCAGAAAACAAACCTTTTCTCATATCACCAAAAAGTTGATAGATGGTATAGGTGTTTCTTCCCTTAAATGCTTCTGCTTCAATTAATCTTTGTGCTCTAGTGGGGTCCAACACTGAATTAAGGAAAGAAGATTGGGTTCCACTGATACGATTTACGGCACCATAGTTTTCAAGTCTTCTAAGTAACTCTTCATCAAGTAACCATTCAGGCGTACTGAAAGCATATTTCTGCATCCATGCCATTGCTTCCTTTTGATAGGCTTCTGGAACTACATTAAATACTGCACCCGACTGATCGGTTGATTTCAAATCTTCAGTAATACCACCAATAACGGTAGTTACATGTCCTGTGAAACGTCTCCACTGGCCAATGATCTCACCATAAATTTCATTGGTTTCAGTATAATCTTCACCAGCTGTAGTGGTCCAAGTCAATAAGTTAGGCACTACCTTTTTGAGGTTCTCCATTCCGTACATACTTGCCATTACAGCATTGTCTCCTAAATCTTCGGTTTGTGCTTCTGGGTTACTTCCATTACTACTTCCAAAACGATACATTCTGTCATTAGCTTTTTCCATTATCCAGCTGTCCAAAATGCTCGACTCCGCCTGAGGCGTATTCGCTGAAGGAATAACTCTATATCCCCAGTTGATGGAATACTTATCGTATGGGCCAATTTTACGGATAAAGCGGGTAACACCATCTCCAGGCTGTGCGATGTAATTTACACGGGCATAGTCCATGATTGTTGGTGCTACACCATATTCTTCAGTAAACTCAGGGTCTCTTAATTTTTCAACTGGGTAGGCTGAACTTGCTTTCATATTGTGAGGTAAACCTAGTGCATGGCCAATTTCATGGGCAATTACTGCTCTCATCATTTCACCAATCTCATCTTCATCTACATCAAAGCTTCTGGCCAAAGGATTGGCCGCTCCAGTTTGAATCATGTACCAGTTTCTATATGATCTTAAGTGGTTGTGGAACCAGACAATATCACTTTCAATAATTTCACCTGTTCTTGGATCAGCAGTGCTTGGTCCAACAGCATTTCTTGTCATGCTGGCTACATAGCGTACCGTTGAATAACGTGCATCTTCTGGTGACCAATCGGGATCTTCTTCTTTGCTTGGAGCCTCTTTGGCTAGAATGGCATTTTTAAATCCAGCGGCTTCAAAAGCTACTTGCCAATCTTCAATTCCTAGTTTAAACCACTTTACGAATCTTTCTGGAGTAGCAGGATCTAAGTAGTAAACAATGGGTTTGATAGGCTCCACCAATTCTCCTCTTGCATAAGCTGCAGGGTCTTTTGGCTCTAATCTCCATCTTTTTAAGAAGGTTTGTTGATCACCTTTTAGCTTTAGAGAGCTATAATTGATATTGCTTTGAGTAAACCAACCAACACGCTCATCTGCCAATCTTGGCATCATTTTGTTCTCTGGTAGTTTAATCATCGATTGACTTACTTCAACAGTCATTAAGCCGATTTCTGAATCTGACGGTGGTCTTCCTGCATCATAGGTCATTACCTGACGAACTTCCATATTCATTGGAAAACTCTTTACCGAGGACAAATAACTTTTTTCAGGATCAAGTCTACGTACCTGAAACTGAGTGCGCATTCCATTGCTTATGGCGCTAATGGCTTTTGTGTCTTGGGTGAAGAATTTACTTACATCAATCAAATAGGCAGAGGAATCATTGGGCTGACCTTCAATTTTGAAGGAACCAATAATAGGAGATAGATTATTATTGGCCACAGATTTGGAAATGGCGTCTATGCTATCGGCTACATTATTAAATGATATGGACCGAAGAAAAATGTTGTCATTTACCTTTTCCCATATTACTACTTGCTCATTCATTTTCCAGCCACTGCCTATAAAGCCACCGAAATTTTCTGGTACTGCTACAACGCGTGTAACCCAAAGCATGTCTTTGCCCAATTCTTTCTTTGGAATTTCGAACATGACCTTATCATCCTTTTGATAAAGCTTGAAAATTCCTTCGTCTTCAGTAAGTCCTTTTACAAGGTCTGAGTAACCTTTTTCTTTTTTCTCTGGCTTAGTTTCAGGAGCAGCCTGCTCCGTAGTAGTTTCGTTCTTTTTTCTCTGGGCCTGTAAGTCCTCGGGCAAGCTGCCGATTGCGGCAAAAGCCAAGGCCAAGATTGCAGTGCTTCGTAATTTCAGTTTCATAATAAAGTGGTTAAATGAATTTTCGACCAATAAGTAAATGAACATCGATTGTGATAATTCTGGAACTTTTATTTAACACAAAGGGTAAATGGTTATGTTAGTGGTCACAGATAAAATTGGAATGAATAGGTATTGGGAATTAGCGAAGGAATCTTACAGCGGATATGCAAATTATATCTGGAACGAAATCACCTTTCAGTACGATTATAAGCCCCTTTGGCAGAATTACTTTTGGGGATTAATACTGCTGTCACTTTTCTTCTTTGTTTGGGAATGGACAAGACCTTGGAGAAAGGAGCAACCAAAATTTAGGAAAGACTTTTGGCTTGATGCCTTTTACATGTTCTTCAACTTTTTTCTTTTCTCACTTATTATATTCAATGCGCTGTCTGATGTCTTTGTAAATCTATTCAATGATTTTTTAGGCGTTTTTGGACTTACCAATGTGGTTGCCCTTAAGATTGAAACATGGCCCAAAATCGCGCAACTCTTCATGCTTTTCATCATCCGAGATTTTATCCAATGGTGGATACACAGGTTACTACATGCGTCACCAAAGCTATGGGAATTCCATAAGGTGCATCATTCAGTAGAGCAGATGGGTTTTGCTGCGCATCTGCGTTATCATTGGATGGAGACCTTAGTTTATAGAACCATTGAATACTTACCCTTGGCCATGATTGGTTTTGGAATTGATGACTTCTTCTTCGTACACATGTTGACACTTGCGGTAGGCCATTGGAACCACGCCAATATCAATGTGAGACTGGGTTATTTAAAGTACATTTTCAATAACCCCAATATGCACATGTGGCACCATGCCCATGATCTACCCGAAGAAAGAAGAACCGGAGTCAATTTTGGATTAACCCTAAGTCTTTGGGATTACATTTTTAGAACGGCCTATATTCCACATAGTGGAAAGGATATTAAGCTCGGATTTCCCGGAGTGAAGAAATTTCCAAATGGCTTTTTTGGGCAGATTTCGCATGGTTTTAGGAAGAAGGGTTCTGCTGGGAAAGAATAACTGTATCATTTCGGCACACATCACACGCGGGCATAGTCATCCGAAATGGAATTTTTTTAGGCTAATTAAATTATTTTTCCATTTTTTTGGTTTATCATGTCGATGAGAAAGCCATGAACAAACAAATAATCAGAAACGCCCAAAACGAGATTTTCTACGAAGCGAACCTTGATCAGGAGAACGGTTGGATCTATATCAATTGGATTGGAGACATCGATCTTGAAGATGTTAAAAGAGGTACTCAAGCTTACTTAGACCTGCTTGCCATTTCTGGTTGTAGGAAGTTATTGAACGATAATAGTTTACTCACCAGTAACTTTTTAGAAATCAACGAATGGATAGAGGTTAACGTAGTGCCTGTTGCTGTTCAATCCGGATTACGATACATGGCCCATATACTCTCGCCAAAGTTTATTGCTCGTTTCTCAGGTATTGATTTAGGTCTTCGTATGAAACCAGTTGAATTTCATGCGTTTAAAGAAATTAAGAAAGCAGAAAAATGGCTTAATTCTAAAAGTTAAGTTGATAAAATAATACATAGGTAAAGCTATTTATACGGCACACCATAATTGTCAGACAACAAATTCTATACTCATCTTACCGTTCAAAAGAGCACAATTAGCCAACTTTTGTCGAACGAATCATTATTTCTCCCTTGTCCACCCGACTGGGTTGTGATCACCACAGATATCAAAAATTCAACCAACAGCATTAAGAATGGCAAACACCAACTTGTCAACCTGATTGCCACAGGGAGTATTATTGCAGGCTTAAATATTGCTCATAAGGCCAATATCGATATCCCATTTTTCTTTGGTGGGGATGGAGCCGCCATGCTTGTTCCTTTATCATTAAAGGGAGAGACTTTAAACGCATTATTTGAACATAGGCAGAATACAAAAAAGAACTTTGATTTAGACTTGAGAGTAGGCTCCATGCCTGTTTCTGAAATCTATGAAAATGGTCATAAGATAATGATCGCAAAAGCTCAAATCACCAAAACATTAATATCGCCTGTTATTGTTGGTTCGGGTTTGCATTATGCCGAACAAGTACTAAAAAACAGCTTTCTCCCTTTAAACTTAGACACCAATCAATTGGGCTATCTATCACTAGAAGGCATGAATTGTAGGTGGAATGAGATAAAGGCACCAAACACAGGAAATGAGGTGCTCAGCCTTTTGGTTGATGTGATTAACCCTGCCGAACAACATGCGATGATGGCCAAAGTAATGTTGGAAATGGAAGGGATTTATGGAGACATTGAAAAGCGTAGCCCCATTTCATTAGCAAAGCTCAACCTGAATCCAGCCTTTACAAAATTACAAGACGAAATTAAGGTGAAATTGGGGCAGCGGAGCTTTTTCCGAACTTTATCGGCCTCTATGATGACTTTTATAGGGAAGTCGTTTTTCTTGAACTCAAAAATGGGGAAGCGCTATCTGGCTAAGATGGTTGAATCTTCGGATACATTGGTGATTGATGGAAGAATTAATACTGTAATCTCGGGCACGACAGACCAGTGTAAATCACTCATTTCTACTTTATCTAAAATGGAAAATGATGGGGAAATTCATTTTGGTTACCATATTACAAATGCCTCGATTCTCTCTTGCTATGTTAGAAACATGGAAGCCGACCATGTTCATTTTGTAGATGGTATCGGAGGAGGCTATACACAAGCATCCAAAATGCTAAAGAGCAAACATAAAAAAGCACTTTAATCCATTTGGAAGTACTCTCTTTTTTAAACACTTTCAAGTCAAATTATTAATCATGAGATCACACGAAATAGATTATGAATTGCATGGCGATGACATGCAAATGGTGGAAATAGAGCTTGATCCACAGGAAACAGTAATTGCTGAGGCAGGAGCCATGAACTGGATGGAAGAAGATATTGATTTCCAAGCTAAAATGGGAGATGGATCGGAACCAGACAGTGGAATTTTCGGAAAATTACTAAGTGTCGGAAAGCGAGTGCTTACTGGTGAATCCATTTTTATGACCCATTTTACCAATTTGGGTCGCGTAAAACGTAAGGTCACTTTCGCTGCACCATATCCTGGTAAAATCATCCCTATTGATTTAAATGAAATAGGCCAAAGCATTATCTGTCAGAAAGATGCATTTCTTTGTGCTGCTATGGGAACAAACGTTTCTATAGCCTTTAGCCGAAAGTTAGGTGCTGGATTTTTTGGTGGCGAAGGTTTTATTCTTCAGAAGCTTAAGGGTGACGGAATGGCTTTTATGCATGCTGGCGGTACGGTAGTAAAACGCCAATTGAATGGTGAAACCTTACGTGTCGACACCGGTTGTATTGTCGCTTTTTCTCCGGGCATTGATTATGATATTCAGCGAGCAGGCAACTTAAAATCTATGTTTTTTGGAGGTGAGGGGTTATTCTTGGCTACATTAAGAGGTACTGGAACGGTTTATTTACAAAGCCTACCGTTCTCAAGACTAGCGGATAGAATTATTCAACATGCACCAAGGGCAGGCGGTTCTTCAAAAGGAGAGGGCTCTATCTTGGGCGGACTGGGAAGAATGATCGATGGAGATCGATAAACCAAAAAAGGCGTTGAGTAGGAAATACTGTTCAACGCCTTTTTTAATACAGAACCATTGGTTGAAGCCTCTAAACTAGTATTGGTTTAAAATAACCCATTTATTATGTCTGTGAGGGCTTCGCTTAACTACTCCGATTTCAGATACTAGTCAAGTAGATTTTAGTTATTCAATATCTCAAGCATTTGTTTTGCATCTAAATATTGAAAGTAACGTGCTGTAGCTTCGAAATTCTCATTCAAGAAAACCATAGCGGGCAATGAAAAAGGCTTTCCTTTTCTACTGGCCATCATCAATGGGATTTCATGGACAGACATTCGCTTCTTCGCATTCTTATTCCTGAATTCTGTGTTGCCAAAGGTAATAGTGTCCTCTGATTCAATATCCATTTTCACTACGTAGTAATCCTTATTAAAGCGCTCAATGATGGCTTGGTCTTTAAATACATTGCAATCCATTTTATGACAATAGGTACACCAATCGGCATTAAAGTAAATAAAAACCTTTTTTGGCTTTACTTTAAGTGAGTCTTCCAATTGCTCAAAATTAAGCCAGTTGATTTGATTCGT
>CAXBPM010000178.1:0-6926 GCA_963977345.1 uncultured Roseivirga sp. | reverse complement strand
AACCATTCCCCTCTAATAAGAGGGGCTAGGGGAGTGTCGGAGAATGGTCTTTTATGCTAGGTTGGTCTCAGCGAGACGCCTTCTAACTCTTAAACTCTAGCTTCTATTCTTTACTTTTTAATTCCCATGTATACCTTGTGGCTTTTCTGCGCGTCTTTAACATGTGTCTGCCGTCTTCTTTCATGTTATTCATAATTTATAAACTACTATTGTTCAATACGTAACACCTTACATATTTTTGTTACATTTATAACGGTCAATTTTTTTTTAATCAGATTCTCAAATCTAAAAAACAACACACATGCTTAAAAATTACATCAAGGTTGCTTTCCGCAGCCTGCTAAGACAGCCGGGCTACACGGCCCTCAATATTATTGGACTCACCGTTGGTATTGCCTCTAGTTTAATAATTCTACTGTACATCTTTCATGAAGTAAGTTTCGATAAACAGCACTCTAAGGGTGATCGGATCTATCGTCTTTCAACAGAAATCACTGAACCAGACAATTCATTTAAGTGGGCAAGTATGACAAGTCGTGCTGCGTTTACGATTAAAAATGAAAATCCAGAGGTAGAACAGGCTGCTCGATTATCGGGTATAAGTGGTCAAGGTGGAACACGGTTCGACTTCAATCAAGTGGACTATTATCAAGAGAATGTCTATGCCGCAGACTCAACGATTTTTGAAATATTTGATTATGAATTTGTGGCGGGCAATCCTAAAACTGCATTGGAGGCTCCAAATTCAATTGTCATCAATCAGTCGATGGCAAAAAAAATATTCAAAAATGAAGACCCCATTGGCCAAACACTTAAAAGCGGTGGGAATAGAGAAATGATCTTACAAGTGACTGGTGTCTATAAGGACATGCCTAACACTTCTCATCTCATTGCTGATGCACTGATCTCTTGGAAGACGATCTTCACACAGGGAGATAATAGCTGGGGAGGCTGGGGTGTTTTTTCCTATGTTTTAGTGAATGAAGGTGTGACGCAAGAGGCCTTACAAGTCAAACTTGACGCAACTGTTACTAAATATATTGCTCCGATTTTTGACCCGCTTAATATCAAGGTTAAAATGATACCGGTCCCGTTAAAAAGTATCCATTTGACATCAGATTTTGAAGGAGAACCTGTGGCAGTAGGCAACATGAAATATGTTCAAATTTTCACAGCAATAGCAATTTTCCTTATCATTATTGCCAGTATCAACTACATGAACTTGGCCACCGCACGATCTACCAAAAGATCGATGGAAGTTGGTTTAAGAAAAGTAATGGGTGCTCAAAGAGGTGGTTTAATTGGTCAGTTTTTAACTGAATCAATTCTTATCACACTAATTTCTTTAATCTTAAGCATCCTGGTAATGATGGCTATGGTTCCAGCAATAAACAGCATTGTGGGTACTAATTTAGCTATCGAGGCATTACTTGACACTAATGTGATCTTGGCGGTCATTGGTATTGTATTTATTACAGGGTTTTTGGGCGGCTGTTATCCTGCATTCTTTCTGTCTTCTTTTCAGCCAGCGGCTGTGCTTAAAGGAGGTGGAGGAAAATCCGGTAATAAATTTATAAGGAAGTTTTTGGTGACGCTTCAGTTCTCCATTTCCATCTTCATGTTGATTGGTACTTTGGTTATTTATGATCAAATGCAATTTCTTAGGGATGAGGATTTGGGTTTTGACAAAGAGCAGATGATGCAAATCGACTTTAGAAGTAGAGCAGATGTAGAGAAATGGAATGTCCTTAAAAATGAATTGACCCAAAATGCCAATATAGGTGGAATCGCATCTGCGAGCACGACTCCCGGAAATGGCTATTCTAAAAACGTAATACCAATTGAGACTGAGGAAGGACCGATGGATAACCGTGGACTAGATCATTATCAGGTTGACTATGAATTTTTCCCTACCCTGGGTATTGAGGTGATTGAAGGCAGAAACTTTTCATTGGATTTCCCCTCAGACTCTGCTCAAGCCGTAATGGTCAATGAGGCCATGGTAAAAAGAATGAATTGGACCAATCCAATCGGTAAAAAAGTAGATATTCAAGGAGATGAGTCTATGCCTCCCGCTTTGGTTGTTGGTGTGGTCAAAGATTTCCATCAACTATCACTTTACGAACCAATTTCGGCTTTAATGTTTACCCCAGGCCGTCTCAATCCTTCAGCAATTGTTAAAATCACAGGAGATGTAGCGCCTACAGTTGCCTTTATCGAGGACGCATGGGAAAGAACATATCCTAACACAGCATTTGAGTATGTATTTATTGATGAGCAATTCATGGCGAGTTATGAGGCAGATCAAATCCGTGGTCAATTATTTTTGGGCTTTTCTGGCATGACCATCTTGATTGCTTGTTTGGGTTTATTGGGCTTGGCTTCATACACCGCGGAACAGCGATCTAAGGAAATTAGCATCAGAAAAGTGCTTGGCGCTAATACACAGGGGTTAATTAATCTTCTCATTAAAGACTTTGTCATCCTCATCGTGATTGCTGCGATACCAGCATCAATATTCGGCTATTTTTCTATGATGGATTGGCTAGAAAGTTTCCAACTCCATATAACTCCTGGTTTCAAAATATTCGCTACTGTATTGGTAGGCACTATGGTAGTAACCGTGCTTACCACTGGTTATCATGCACGTAAAGCAGCCACCGCTAATCCTGCGGAAAAGTTGAGGAGTGAATAAGGAGTAAAGAAATTAAAATCTAAAAGGCTCATTCCATTGACGGAATGAGCCTTTTTTATTGGATGGTTAGGGTTATTGGAGGGAGGTTAAAGCTAGCTGGGTGAGGCTATAATCCTAGTCAACCTTTCTCTAAGCTCATCAATTGTTATTTTGCTAACTTTCCATTCTTCCAGAACTTTTAAATACTCTTCTGGCATTGTTTCTATTTCAATTCCAAGTATTTGGTATTCTGAGCCGTTAAAACTCCATGATGACTCTATGAACGTTTGCACTTCCTCAATTAGTGGAAAAGCAGCCTGCATTAATTGAGATTCAAAATTGATTTCACTTTCCAACATATAATACGAATGTATATAGGTACTTAAGCGATGTTGTAAATCCTTGGATTTTTTAAAGTCATAATAAATACATGTTTCTCCCAATAATTCACTTAAATTTTGAAAGAATAATTGATACTTTTCTTTTAAAGTTTTCCTTTTGTTGTTTAACTTATCTATTCCGTTCTTAGGTTTTGACGACTCAATAACTTCTTGACGTTCTTCAGGTTGGACAGATGACAAAATTAGATTTAGATCAGTATACTCTAGTAAAATTCTTGCATCTAAGCATGCGTAAATTACAGTTGAGGAGTTTTTATATTCTTTAGCAATATCCAACAAAACATTAATATGAAAAAGAAGATAATCTGGATTATTTGCTCTTTTATTCGGTTGATATTCGGTCATTATTTTTTCGTTAACACATTATCGATGGCGCTATGGGGTAGCTCAGTATTGTTTTGATCAATATTCATAGTGTTCGTTATTTTTAGTATTGATCCATTAGTATCATTGAATTTGCTATTTGTCTGAATATTGGAAGAAATAAATCAAATCTCTCAGTTAGGTTCTCATCAGGTTCAGCAGAAACCATGCATTGTAGGAAAATCATTTTCCCATTATAAATAGTAATGAACTGCACAGATTGCATTGTGATTGTGAAATCCAACCTCTCCTGTACAGTCTTATAAATTATTTGTCCTCCAGTGTGATTATCAAGAGAGATTCTTTTTGCGGAAATGAACTCGCTTCCTTCCGCTATCATTTCCCTTAATTCACTTTCAACAAAAAAATCGTCCAACTCTGATTGAGTTATCTTGTAACCACTCGGTAACTCAAGGTCTTTTACCATGAACAAAACTATTTCTTGTCCGCTACCGTTTTCGCTAACAAATTTTTGAATGATATTCGGTCTGTCCCCTTCTTGCTGTTTCCAACTGAGCGGTAACTTAGAATTGATTGTAACTCCCTTAGACTTAGGATGACCTTTTGTGGAATAAGTCTTTACATAACCTTTTAAGAACTCCTTTTCTGGGGTATCAATAAATTGATAAGTTAATAGTGTTTCTAGAACAGGGCTTTCAATATTACCTTTTGCTCTACTCTTTATTTCTTCAAAAAATAGCAATGCGGTTTGTTTATCTATCTTCTGATTTCCAAGTGTAGATTTCAATTTTTCTGCCATTTGATCTTCAAAGCTTCGAAATTCGTTACCCAGTATTTCTTCAAGCTCTTTTGTAATTCTATCACTTGCCTTTTTGAATGAAATACTAAACTCTAATTCGCTTTTTGTCACTTCATTCTCTAAGTCTGGAAATAGTTTACGGATCCTATTGAGACTGAATTGTTGTCCTTTTATATATCCATATGTTCTACCAAGAGTGTTAATGTCTGGTTTGCGTGTAAGATCATAGTCTACCTTGTGTTGTTCTGTTTCTTTAGACAATGGGATTTCATCTAAGATTCTTGATCTTCCTGAGTTTGAATAGATTATTATTGAAATAAGCCCTGTTAAAACTAAATGAAATAATTTATTCATGTTATTTATTCTAATAACGACCAAAAATGGAGTAGAGCATCTGTGTGTTTACTCCTCTTATATTTTCTCAATCTACTAATTTTTAGGATTTAATCAATTCTCTCATTCGCCTTAAGAAAGAGGCTGTAATGGTTGTAGGTTTCTAGTTTGAGTTTGCATGTGGAACTTTAAAATAATGCTGAGTTATTCCCCTCTAATAAGAGGGGCTAGGGGAGTGTCGAAACGGATTGAGATTTGTGTTGGTCTGAGCGAGACGCTCAGACCAGTGAGTGACACTAAACACAGCTAGTTCAATCATATTTTGCAAACATTTTAAGTCTATATTGAATTTGTTCGTCAACTTTGCTGAGTAGGAAGAGAGCGCTGCAACTCAATGGGAAATCCGGTTTGGGCTGACCCAATTTCAACATTAACCAAATAAGAATTATTCTATGGGAAACTTCTTTCCAGAGCAAAGATGGACAAGTGAGGGAGAGCCTGAGCTAGGTGTGGGAATCGTTACAGAAACCAGTAAAGGGAGGGTCATGATTCATTTCCCTTTACCGGATGAAACTCGACAGTATGCCATGGAGAATGCTCCGCTGCGCAGGGTGATTTTCAAGCCTGGAGATACCATCGTGGATAAGAGCCAAAAGCCATTGTTGGTGGATCGTGTAGAGGAGAAGGGTGATTTATTCATTTATTTGGGGAAAGATAGAATCCTCTCCGAAGCTGAGCTTGGGGATGTGACCGTAACGCATGGTGTGGATGACCGCTTGTTCATGGGAGATGTTGAAACGCCTCAGTTATTCGCGCTACGTAGAAAGACGCTAGAATACGACCATCACAGAAGAATTTCGCCCATCAATGGCTTTGTGGGTGGTCGAATCGACCTGATTCCCCATCAGTTATATATTGCTCATGAGGTGAGTTCGCGTTATGCACCCCGCGTGCTGCTTTCCGACCAAGTCGGGCTTGGGAAAACCATTGAGGCCTGTTTGATCTTGCATCGTCTATTGTTGAGCGGACGAATCTCTAGGGTGTTAATTCTTGTTCCAGACTCATTGGTACACCAATGGTTTGTAGAAATTCTCAGGCGATTTAACCTGTGGTTTCATATTTATGATGAGGAGCGCTGTGCTGCGCTCGATAAAAGTGCGCCAGAAGGGAATCCGTTCTTAGATGACCAGTTGATTATTTGCAGCACTTCTTTTGTGGCGGGTTCACAAACGCGTGCTCGGCAGGCCCTAACCGCCAGTTGGGATATGCTTGTGGTGGATGAAGCCCATCATTTGGAATGGTCTGTTGATAAAGTAAGCCATGAATATGCGATTGTAGAGATGTTAAGTAAAGTGGCAAAAGGCTTGTTGTTATTGACGGCCACGCCTGAGCAGTTGGGCGTAGAGAGTCATTTTGCTAGGCTTAGACTGCTAGACCCAGAGCGGTATGCAGATTATAATACCTTCAAGAATGAATCGCAGGACCACACGGCCGTTGCGAATATTGTAGAGAAACTGTCATCGGGTAAGGCCTTAGAGGCGGCTGATACCCAATTATTGGAATCGATGTTTGGGAAGGAAAGAATGGAAGCCTTTGCAAAAGGGAGCGAAGCTGCCAAGAATCACCTCATCGAAGATTTACTAGACCAACATGGCCCAGGACGAGTAGTGTTTAGGAACACACGCTCCGCAATGAGTGGTTTTCCAAAACGAAAAGTTCATCTTATTCCTCTCCAAGGAGCAGAAGAGCATGACCGCTGGATAAAGCGTTTATCACAGGAATATGCTATCGATATGGAGCCATCAGGCTCCGCTTCGGCTAAACAAAAATTTTGGTTTAACGAGGACCCAAGGGGGAGTTGGTTGGTTAAACTGATGAAGCAACTAAAACCGTCAAAAGCGGTGCTGATTTGCAGAAGTAAAGAAAAAGTATTGGCTTTGGAGGCTGCTTTAAAAAAGCTCAGTAGCGTAAAAGTGGCCGTTTTTCACGAAGACCTTACCATTGTGCAAAGGGATAGGAATGCGGCTTGGTTTGCTGAACCTGATGGCGCTCGTTTACTCTTATGTTCTGAAATAGGGAGTGAGGGAAGGAATTTTCAATTTGCACATCACCTTATTCTCTTCGATTTGCCGGTTCATCCAGAATTATTGGAACAGAGAATCGGTCGCTTGGATCGGATTGGGCAATTGGAAGATATCCAAATTCATGTGCCTTACCTTGAGGGAAGTCCGCAAGAAGTGCTTGTTCGTTGGTTTCACGAAGGGTTAAATGCTTTTGAAGAAAACTTAGAGGGTGGAAATCAACTGGTGCAATTGTTTTACAATCGCTTGAAGGAAGCCACCTTGTCTGTTTCATTAGCAACAGCAGGCGATCAACTTGAATCGCTGATTGCCGA
>CAXBPM010000177.1:0-6949 GCA_963977345.1 uncultured Roseivirga sp. | reverse complement strand
ATTGAGGTGCTTGAGTGTTGAGGTGTTGGAGTGTAGATGTACAGTTTTAAAACCTATCAACCTATTTTAGGACAAGAAAGTCCACCCCCTGCCCCCGCCAGCGGGGGATAATTCCATCAGATTCAGTTGATACTTTTGTGCTCCACCTTTTTTGTTAACTCTCATAGCAGTCCTTCCTTGAGGAGGGTTGGGAGGTGATCAACATCAAAATTATCCTCCTCTCCAAACAAAAAACCCCTTCCAATTTCTTGAAAGGGGTTCAAATATCTTTTTAAGTGAATTAGGTTTACCAGCTTCCGCCAGAACCGCCACCTCCGAAGCTTCCGCCTCCGAAACCGCCAAAGCCACCTCCACCACCGAAGCCAGATCCGCCTCCAAATGAGCCACCGCCTCCACGGAAATTATCCCATTTGTCATTATGGTTTCCTCCAGCGCTGCCCATCATAAGCCAAGCCCACCATGGAATGCCTCTTGAACCATGACTATTACCTCTTCTTTTTCCCACCAAAGCCGGAATGATAAAGAAGAAAACAATAAACAAGGTGAAGAATGGAAAACCACCACCGCCATCACCAGTTTTTCCGCTCGCAACTTCATCTGAAGTATATTCGCCAGAGGCCAGTTTGAAGATCACCGTTGTGGCATCGTCCAAACCTTTGTAGAAGTTGCCTTCCTTAAAGCGTGGGTTCATATAATCTTCACGAATGGTATAGGTTGCAGCATCGGTAATGGAACCCTCCATACCATACCCCGTCACAATAGCCGCTTTTCTATCATTGATGGATACTACTATAAAAACGCCATTCTCTTTTTCCTTTTGTCCAATGCCCCAGCTTTGCCCTGTTTGCTGTGCGAAGTCTACAACTTCGTACCCGTTCAAGGTTTCTACAATCAGAATCGAGACTTGAGTTGAAGTAGTGTCTTCGTAATTCAAAAGCTTTTGCTCAAGCGCATTGGCCTCAGCACTCGATAAGGTTGTGCCTGTAAAGTCATTCACCAATCGCATTGGATTCGGCTTTGCCGGGATTCCCTGTGCAAAAGCAAGTCCTTGACTGAAGATTAAGGCTATGGTAAGTAAGTATCGCATATTAGTTTTTTCCGAATGAGATGTCATCTGACAGTTCGTTTTTGTCGTCCTTTTGGTAAGGGAAATGCTCTTTTAGCTTTTCTCCCGCACAAAGAATTCCTTCCACCAAACCCGTAGTGAGTTTTTCGTTTTTGAAATGGGCCAACATTTTATCCTTGGTGGTATCCCAAAAATCGTCACCCACTTTTTGGTTAATACCGGCATCACCAATAATGGCAAAGCGGTGATCTTTCACCGCCATGTAGATCAATACGCCATTTCTAGCATCCGTTTTATGCATTTCCAATTTGGAAAACATTTGTGATGCCCTATCGAGTACATTCTCCGTTTTGCAATGGTTTTCTAAATGTACCCGAACCTCTCCGCTGGTATTCAACTCAGCTTCCTGAATTGCCGCTTTGATTCGTTTTTTTTGGTCGCTATTGAATAAATCCTCGGCCATTAGTCAAAAGTTACTTCAGGTGCCACATCAGATCCTGGGTTCGCTTCAAAATATCCCTTCTGCTCAAAGCCGAACATACCAGCAATCAGGTTTTTAGGGAAGGTTTTGATAAAGGTATTGTAACCTTGAACCGCAGTGTTGAAATTTCTTCTTTCTACAGAAATTCTATTTTCTGTGCCTTCCAATTGAACTTGAAGTTGGCTAAACTGTGTGCTGGCCTTTAAATCAGGGTAGCGTTCTACAGTCACCAAAAGTCTGCTTAGGGATGAACTCACGCCTTGCTGTGCCTGCTCAAATTTAGCAATAGCCTCTGGGCTTAAGTTTCCTGGGTCAATGCTTACAGAAGTAGCTTTGGCCCTCGCTTCGATAACACCTGTTAAGGTTTCTTGCTCAAAATCGGCATAGCCTTTTACAGTGTTTACCAAGTTGGGGATAAGGTCCGATCTTCTTTGGTATTGGTTTTCAACTTGCGCCCAAGCACCACTGATGCTTTCTTCGCCTTGAACCATTCCGTTATAAGATCCTTTAAAAGTAGAGTAACCGATGATGACCACAAGGGCAACCACGATTAAAACAATCCATTTCGTTTTCATAATTTTTAGTGCTTTAGATTAAAGTACGTTCTTAGGCCTACAAGATATATGCTAACTTTGTTTTCGGACAATATGGCTGATAAACGTAACTAAATGGACAATGAATCTTTCAGGCGACACGCCCACAGCCTTGTGGACTGGATGGCCGATTACCTACAAAACGTAGAGGAATATCCTGTTTTACCCGATGTAAAACCAGGTGATATAAAAAAGCAGTTTCCAAAACTCCCTCCTGAGCAGTCGGAGCAGTTTGAGGCCATTTTTGCCGATTTCAAGCAGCAAATTGTGCCAGGAATGACCCATTGGGAGAGCCCCAATTTTATGGCTTACTTCCCAGGCAATAAAAGTATGCCTTCCATTTTGGGTGAAATGCTCACTGCTACTTTAGGTGCACAATGCATGATTTGGCTCACTTCGCCAGCGGCAGCCGAGCTAGAAGAACAAATGATGGAGTGGATGAAAGAAATGCTGGCCTTGCCAAAGCATTTTACGGGTGTAATTCAAGATACCGCTTCTACCGCCACACTTTGTGCTATTCTCACTGCGCGCGAAAAAGCTTCAGGCTATAAAGTGAATGAGGATGGCTTTTCGGGATCTGAGCAGTATGTGGTATACGCTTCAAACCAAATTCACTCTTCCATTGATAAGGCGGTCAAAATTGCAGGCATAGGCTCGAATAACCTTCGCAAGGTAAATGTAGATGATGCCTTTGCTTTAGATCCTGGTCATTTAGAAGCATTGATCAAAAAAGATATTGCTGAAGGCAGAAAGCCGCTTTGTGTAGTATCCGCCATAGGCACTACCAGCACAACGGCCATCGACCCAATTATGGCCATTAGCAAAATTTGCCAAGCCTATGATATTTGGCACCATGTGGACGCGGCTTATGCGGGCACTGCTTTGGTTTTGCCTGAAATGCGTTGGATGGCAGAAGGTGTTGAACTGGCCGATTCCTTCGTTTTCAACCCACATAAATGGATGTTCACCAATTTTGACTGCACGGCTTATTACGTAAAAGATCCGCGTGCTTTAATTAATACGTTCTCTATTTCGCCCGATTACTTAAAAACTTCGGTTGACGATGAAGTGAAGAATTATCGCGATTGGGGCGTGCCTTTAGGTAGAAGGTTCAGGGCGCTTAAACTTTGGTTTGTGATTCGTGAAATGGGTGTTGAAGGTATTCAGGCTAAAATCAGAAAGCACATTGCTTTAGGTCAATGGTTGAAAACTGAAATTGAAAAACATCCAGATTTTGAGCTTTTAGCGCCAGTTCCACTGAACACGCTTTGCTTTAGGTTCGCTCCAAAGATAGGCGAGGACAAACTAGATGGCTTGAATGAGGAAATAATGAACCGAGTGAATGCTACTGGAAAGCTCTTCTTTGCCCAAACCAAGCTGAACAATAAGTTTTCGTTGCGATTGGCCTTCGGAAATACAAATCTAGAAGCCAAACACGTTGAAAATGCTTGGGCCTTGATTCAAGAAAAAGCAAAAGAGGTATTGGCTAGCGATTACTAGCCAAAAGCATGTGATTAAAAATCAATCAAAAAATTGACTGATCAAATAAGAGAAAAGGGAGGAGGAAAAGCTTAGTGCTCTTCTTCTTTCTTCTTCTTTCCTTTAAAAATCGCATCGTGCTGGCTTAAAGCAGCAACAAAGCCAATAAGAATTACAACAATCCAAATAAAGGTGTTTGCGCCAGATGCAATTGGTGGGTCGAATAACATAGTTTCTTCTTTTATTTCGGAGGGCAAAGATAAATCAAAATGCCAATGTTAAGAAACTGTTCACGAATTTTTAACAGCCTTGTAACATTCTCTTCGTTTTTGAGATAAAAATGTAATATAAACTTAACTAAATAAAAGCCCGTTCAAAAGGCTGATCGTTCTAGTTTTACGTAAGAATTGGAATCAAAATGAAAAACACACTCCGCGAAGAGCGAAAGCGAAAAAAGATAACTCAGGAACAATTGGCTGGCCTTGCGGGAGTATCGCGACAAAGCATTAACGCCATAGAACGAGGTAAGTACACTCCTTCCACCACGCTTGCCCTTAAGATTTCTGAGATTTTCAATACTACGGTAAACCGTTTGTTTGAGCTTGAACCGGTGGATTACCAAGCCAAATAGTTAAACCATACTGTCTTGGGCCATTTTATCAGAAGCTTCTGCCATTCTTAGTCGCTCTACAAACTCTCCAATTTCACCATCCATTACTGTGGGTAAATTGTGCTGAGAATAACCAATTCGATGATCTGTTACACGACCTTGAGGATAGTTATAGGTTCTAATTTTATCAGATCTATCCGCACTTCCTACCAAAGACTTACGCTTTCCAGCTTGTTCTGCTTCCTGCTTCTTCAGCTCAATATCATACATACGTGAACGCAAAACGCTCAATGCTTTGTCGAAGTTCTTGTGCTGAGAACGTCCATCCTGACACTCCACCACAATTCCAGTTGGAAGGTGTGTTAATCGAACTGCTGATTCCGTTTTGTTTACGTGCTGACCACCCGCGCCAGAAGAACGGTAAGTATCCTTTCGAACATCCTTCATATCGAGGTTAACGTCAATATCTTCTACTTCGGGTAAAACTGCCACCGAAGCTGCTGAAGTATGAACTCGCCCTTGCGATTCGGTTACAGGAACTCGCTGTACACGGTGAACGCCCGATTCGAACTTCAATGCTCCATAAACATCTTCCCCAGAAACACCAAAAGTGATTTCTTTAAAACCACCCGATGACGCCTCATTGATATTGATCATTTCTTTCTTCCAGCCTTTGTTTTCAATGTACCGATCATACATTCTGTATAAATCGCCTGCGAAAATTGCAGCTTCATCTCCACCAGCTCCTGCTCTAATTTCTACAATTACATCTTTAGAGTCATCTGGATCTTTAGGGATAAGCATCACTTTCAGCTCTTCTTCAATCTCCTCTTTTCGTTCGGCCAGTTCATTAATTTCCATTTTGGCCATATCACGAAACTCCTCGTCCTTCTCAGTTTTCAGGAGTTCTTTAGACGATTCTATATTTTCAGTCACGTTGACATATTCGTCATAGACAACCACAATCTTCTCTAGGTCCTTGTATTCCTTGTTCAGTTTAGAGTAATGCTTCATGTCTGTCATGGCATCAGGCTGTAAAAGGAGCTGACCTACTTCTTCGAATCTTGCTTTAAGTGTCTCTAGCTTGTCAATCATATTTATGCGAATTAATCCACAAAATTAACAAACAATTGACAAGGCTGTTAATTTTACACCCAACTGAGTAAATATTTTATTTTATGAAAAAGCTAAGCATCGTAATTCTCGCTCTTTTCGCTTTCAATTGTTCCAACCAGAAGGTGGATACCAAAAAAGCACTTCAAGATATGAAAAGCCAAGAGATTCAGATTGTTTCTGATGCTGAAATTATAGAAACCGCAATGGCGATAGGTGATAGTCTTTCCACCACATTAAGTTTTACTATGGACGGTGAAAAAGTAATCTTAACTCCCATAGAGAATAACATTGCTGAAATAGTTGGCTTAGCTTTTAACGAAGAAAACACGCTAAAAGGAAAAGAAAAGGCCATTTACGAAGCCTATCAATACAACAGTCAAAACGACATTAAATCACCTGCGAACGTACAGTTTTTAGATGACACTCACTTTGTACTTTACACTTCGGCCATGGTGGCGGAAGGCCAAGAAGTTGGAATGTGGTTGATAAAAATTCCAAGGAAAACCATTGTTTTGGGCGTGGCCAAATAGATTCTACTTCCCAGCTAAGGCCTTATATCGAAAGCAATCTTTGGTGTGATCCATCACCAAACCGCAGGCCTGCATATAAGCATACATAATTGTGCTGCCGACAAATTTAAAACCCCGCTTTTTCAAATCTTTACTCAGTGCATCCGACTCAGGAGTAGTGGCCGGCACTTGCTTCATACTTTCCCTAGCATTCACAATGGGCTTTCCGCCCACAAAAGACCAAATGTATTTGTCAAAAGAGCCGAACTCTTTTTGCACCTCTATAAATTTCTGCGCATTGATTACGGCTCCACCCACTTTCAGCTTATTTCGAATAATAGCGGGATTTTGAAGCATAATTTCAACCTCGTCTTGGGTAAACTCCGCAACGGCCTCCACATTAAAATCAGCAAATAGCTTACGATACCCCTCTCGTTTCTTAAGAATGGTTGACCAACTTAAACCTGCTTGTGCGCCTTCTAGAATCAAAAATTCGAAATGAGTTTTATCATCATGCACAGGCACGCCCCATTCCTCATCGTGGTATCTTTCGTATTCTTCAAAGGTGTTTTCGCACCATGCACAGCGTTTTTCCATTAAGGTAATTTTCTATAAAAATAGGAAAGGACTGCCATTAACCGTCAGATCGAGGAGAATACATAACCGACTAATATGAGTTAACAAGGCCCGATAATTCATCGAAATCTCCAAATGCTGCAATAAACGCCAAAATTGAGGCTCCAAAAATAACAGCCAGTACAATTCCAATGGCATACCAAATAAGCATGCCCTTTGCCCAATTGGATTTTGATAATGGAATTTCTTGACTTACTGCCCAAACAATGAGCATTATAAACCCGATTACGGGAATGCTCATGACAAAAATATTCAATACCCATTCGCCAACCGAAATAGGTTTTTCGTTTCGTTGTGGTTCCATAAATTTAGAATAAGGTTGAAAACTTATTCATATTACAAAAAAATAATCAATTGTTAATCAATTAGTTATAAGTTCATTAAGAAAAATTAATCAGAAATTAAGCTGGTTTTAATAACAGCGTTATAGGTTCAAAGAAATTTAAGGCCATGAAAAAC
>CAXBPM010000176.1:0-7007 GCA_963977345.1 uncultured Roseivirga sp. | reverse complement strand
TGTTAATGTAGAAGTTGGTAGAGCCCCCATCCATGCCTTCCCCCATGGGGGAAGGGTTACAGACTGCCAGTTTAGAAGTGTTTAATCCACTCTAGCAGACTGTAAAGTCCCTCTCCTTGGAGAGGGGTTGGGGTGAGGCTTTTTGAATATAGATGAACATCCTTCTGAAACTCCCAAAGGGGAAGGCCTAGGGGCTGCTAATTTTGAAAAATTCAGTTCACTTTGGCAGACTGTAAAAGTCCCTCTCCTAGGAGAGGGATTTAGGGAGAGGCTAGAACAAAATAAAAAAATGAAAAAGCTTACCATTGTTAAAGTTGGGGGAAAGGTCATTGATGAAGCGTCAGCTTTGGATGCTTTTCTAAAATCGTTTTCAACTTTAGAAGGAGAAAAAATCCTAATTCACGGAGGTGGAAAAATTGCTTCCGACTTTGGTAAGAAGCTAGGCGTTGAGCCCAAAATGGTGGAGGGGCGAAGAATCACTGATGCAGAAACCATCGACTTGGTGACCATGGTGTATGGCGGACTGGTGAGCAAGCGAATCGTCAGTAAACTTCAAGCCTTGAAGGTAAACGCTATTGGCCTTACTGGTGCGGATGCCAATGTAATTCCAGCCACAAAAAGACCCGTTGGAGCCATCGATTATGGCTTTGTGGGCGATGTAAAGCCAGAAAACATCAATACTGAGATCCTCAAAAAACTCATCGATTCGGGACTTATTCCGGTATTGGCGCCTTTGACCCACGATGGAGAAGGCAATATGCTGAATACGAATGCCGATACCATTGCGGCTTCGGTGGCCGCTGCTTTAGCCCAGCAATTCGAGGTGAAATTGATTTACTGCTTCGAGCAACCTGGTGTGCTTTCTGATTTTGAAAACAAGCTTGTAATTCCTGAAATTAAAAGGGAAGAAGTAGCAGGACTAAAAGAGAGCGGAGTGATTAATGAAGGCATGCTTCCCAAAATGGATTGCGCTTTATTGGCCTTGGCTCATGGCGCTAAATCGGTAAGAATCGGTTCTTTTGAAAACTTACCAGCCTTGGCCAATGACCAATCTGGAACTCTAATCAGCAATTAAAATGCAGTTATTCAACGAAGCACTCGATTTACTAAAGCAGCTTATTGCAATTCCTTCTTTGAGTAAAGAAGAGGATAAAACGGCTGATTTGATCCAAGCCTTTTTTCAGGATAAAGGAATTTCAACCCAAAGAAAAGGCAACAACATTTGGGTGAAGAACTCACATTTTGATACGGGGAAACCTACCATTCTGCTCAATTCACATCATGATACAGTAAAGCCGAATGTGGGTTACACCAAAGATCCATTTTCTCCTGAGGTAAAAGACGGTAAGCTTTATGGGTTGGGAAGCAATGATGCTGGAGCGAGTCTGGTTTCCCTCATGGCTTGTTTTCTCCATTTCTATCATGCGCCTGACCTCAAATACAATTTGATTTTAGCGGCTACGGCCGAAGAAGAAATTTCTGGGAAGAATGGGGTGGAAAGTATTCTAGAGGCATTGGGCGATATAGATTTCGCCATAGTGGGCGAGCCTACTCTGCTCGATTTGGCGATCGCAGAAAAAGGATTGATGGTGTTGGATTGCGTGGCTACGGGGAAATCAGGCCACGCTGCCCGAAACGAAGGCGAAAATGCCATTTACAAAGCCATGAAAGATCTTGAATGGTTTCGTACCTATACCTTTACCGAAGTTTCAAAAACCCTAGGCCCAGTGCGTATGTCGGTGACGATGATTAATGCGGGTCAGCAGCACAACGTGGTGCCCGATGAATGCAAGTTCGTGGTGGATGTGCGCAGCACAGATTGTTATTCGAATACCCAAATTCTGGAAATTATCAGAGCGAATGTTAAATCCAAGGTGGAGCCAAGGTCGATCAGGTTGAATCCTTCTTCCATTCCAATTGGCCATCCGATTGTTCAGGCGGGAATTGCTTTGGGTAGAAGAACTTACGGTTCTCCAACCATGTCTGATCAAGCGCTGATGCCTTATCCTTCATTAAAGCTCGGTGTTGGAGATTCTGCACGATCGCATACAGCCGATGAATTTGTTTTCATTCATGAAATAGAGGAGGGGATTGAGTTTTATATCCAACTTCTGAAGCAGGTTTTGTAATTGAGATTATCCTTGAAGTTTAGCCCCTTCCTCCGAAGCCTCGGAGCTCAGGGAAAGAAAAGAAGTAGCTTCAGTTTCAGCGCTTTGGTTTGATTTTAATACTGCGCCTAACTATGCGCACTTTTCATCCTGAGTTTACGAAGGAACTAGACTGTCAATCATTCTTCGATTTAGGATAATCGTAATAGAATTGATGACCTCGGGTGGTTTGAATATCTTTCCAACTTTCCATTTCGAATTCAATACCACAAACAGCGCAGGTGGGTAGATTGTCTAAATCAAAATCACTGATTTCGTTGATCAAGTAGGTCAGCCCGGGGTTATGTCCAAAAATCATGACTGTATCGTGTTCATCAGCCACTCGACTTAACAGCGTTTTTATAGTTCCGGTAACAGCATGGTAAAGCCTTTCTTCCTCCATAATGTCGGAGACAGGGTAACCGATTTTAGCAGAAATGACTTTGGCTGTCGTTAACGCCCTGTTGGCAGGAGAGGATATTATAAGCGATGGTTTGACGCCTTCCATGGCCAGTCGCTGGCCCATATCTGGCGCATCATTTTCACCCCGATGATTTAAAGGTCGCTCAAAATCAGATAGATGCGCATTCCCCCAACTAGATTTGGCATGTCGGATGATATACAGTTTTTTATTGCCTGTTTTATTGGATTTCATAACTAATGGCTACATTTGTCGTAATACAAATAAAATTATTAATTACTTATTACAATTTACAATGAATACAGGAGTAGTAAAATTCTTCAACAATGACAAAGGCTTCGGCTTTGTTGTTGATGACGCAACAGGCGAAGAAATTTTCATTCACGTTTCTGGTACAATCGATGCCATTGACAAAGATGATAAAGTTGAATTCGAGAAAGCAGAAGGCCGTAAAGGTCTTAACGCTGTGAATGTCAAGAAAATATAGTTAAAAATTATAGATTTTTGATTACAGAACCCCGACTAGTCGGGGTTTTTTTGTAGATCATAAAAACACAAAGAGGTTACATCAGCAATGGTGTAACCTCTTCTGTTTTATAGGTTTGGTGAGTCATTATAATCCAGTGGAAGTAAGCTTTGTAGATCAAAAAGGTAAAATTGAAATAAGGGTTTTATATTATGCTATGTTTTTGGTCGTAGCGAGACGCTTCGACCAGTTGGGGGTGCTAAGACCAGATGAATACTTTGATTTCCCATTATCTAATAGATTCGAGTGCTCCGTTATAAGCTTCTTTTTTGTCTAAAGGAGCGTTCAAATACCCAATAATGACATCTTTCAGCTTCAACTCTCTCCAATAGCCTTTATCTGAAAAACCTTCATTCCTAATTGTATCTTGATATAAGTAATCAGAAGTCTTAGTGGAAATAGACTCTAGGTTTTTCCAGTTTGAAAATGAACCTGATATCAGGTCATTTGAAAAGTATATTATTGATGAATCTGGGTACACGAACTGTACTTCGTTTTCGTGACTACCTTCTATCAACACTTTTTCATAGCCTACCGGGATTGACATTTTAAATCGTTTCTTTTTATGCTCCCAATAACTATTGTCATTAGACCTAAAATTGACATATGTAGAATATGAAACCTTCCTCATAGCACAACCACTTAAGAAAAAGGGTAATAAGACTGACAAAATTAAGATTCTTGATCTCATACCTTATTCTTATAGGCTTACAGGGAATTAACTTTAAAGTAAATCAAAAATGGATACCCGCCAAGGGCAAGAACCAATTGCTGTAGCATAAAGATTGCTCACCTGATTGAATACAGGGCTTTGTCGAATTCTGTCTTTTTATTCTCAGATACACTTGAATACCCAATTACAACGTTGGTGATCTTTTCTTCACGCCAATACTTGCCATCTGAAAGTCCT
Source organism: uncultured Roseivirga sp. (assembly GCA_963977345.1). Classification (GTDB taxonomy): domain Bacteria; phylum Bacteroidota; class Bacteroidia; order Cytophagales; family Cyclobacteriaceae; genus Roseivirga. Next base: position 3,003 of record CAXBPM010000176.1, on the reverse strand, counting down.
TGATAACTTACCGTATCCTTAAATGCGTGATCATATGGATAGCTTGCGATATTAATCATATTCCCATTGTTTGTTAGTGAGCCTGATTTAAGATGATCGGAAAAGTATATTACAGATGAATCTGGATAAATATAACGTACTTCCAAATCATCCAAATTTTCAATTATTTCCTTAGAGTACCCCTTGGGGATATTCATTTTGAATCTCATTCTCTCAAGTTCCCAAAGAGTATTATTTACTGATCTAACCGGGATGCTTGTTTTGAATACAACACGTCCAGACTCACAACCAGAGAGGATACATACTATTATAACTAGGGCATAAAAATCACTAAACTTCAACATGGCATTATAATTACTGTATGCTGTACTGTCCTCCCACTAGACGTAATTTCTCGCTGCGACAATGTAAGTTAATACTTATCACTAAATATGAGGAAAGAGGTTTTCAGTATTTAGTCTAATCGAGACGCTTAAACCAGTTGATGTCAGTTCGGCTAGAGCAAAAAAAAAGTGCTCACATATCGTGAGCACCTATATAATCTACGGTACTAAGGGTAATTACCTTAGAATTTTATATCCACCGTTTTTAGTTCTTCGCCTCTTTTAAACTCCACTTTGGTTTCATCACCAAGTTGGAAAGCAGCAAGGGCTCTCATATAACTCATCATATCCATAATGGTAGAGTCGCCAAGCTTCATTACAATATCTCCTTTTTGCATGCCTGCTTTTTGTGCGGGCTTATCTTCAGACACACCATCTATTCTCATGCCTTTACCATCATATAAGTAGTCTGGTACTACACCAAGTGAAACCGTGAATCGTGGGCTATCGCCAGAATCGTCTTTTGTTTTGGTAAAGGCGATTTTCTCTTCCTGATCAAGCGACAATACGAGTCGTTCAATAAGTCGAACCACTTTCACCATGCCATAGTAATTGATTTTATCAGCATCATCCGAAGGACGGTGATAGTCTTCATGTTGGCCTGTAAAGAAATGGAGCACAGGTAAATCTTGAAGGTAGAACGAAGTATGATCGGATGGACCAATGCCAGACTCTGAAGTCACTAACTTCAAAGTGTCTGTGTTAGCGGCTTGGATTTTATCCATCCATACTGGACTAGTACCCACACCATTAATGGCCAATGTTTTTTCGTCATTCATTCTGCCCACCATGTCCATGTTAATCATGTAATCCACGGTGCCTAAATCAATGGTTGAGTTTTTAGTGAAGTAATTTGAACCCCAAAGCCCGTTTTCTTCTCCAGAGAAAGCCATGAAAAGGTAGTTTTTATCTTTCCCTTTATTCTTAAGAATTCTTGCCAATTGAATCATGGCAGCTGTTCCGCTGGCATTATCATCGGCTCCATTGTGAATGGCCTTTTCTCCTCGGAAAAGTGAACCTTCTTCTCCATATCCTAAATGGTCAAAGTGAGCACCAATGACCACAGTGCTTTCGGCTCCGTTATCAATGTATCCAACTACGTTTCTTCCGGTAATTCCGCCTTCTGCATCGCCAATGACGGCTTCTTCATGCGGGCTGGTTGACTTTTTTACATTGAATGGCTGCATGTAACCGTCTGTGCCTTTAGGCTCAAGGCCATACTTTTTAAAAGCTGCGGCAATGTATTCGGCTGCTAATTGTTCTCCTTCAGTTCCAATGGCCCTGCCTTCTAATTTGTCATCGGCCAAGTAGGCCACGTCTTTTTCTACACCCGTGCGGATTTCCTTATCAGTAGTATAGCTAGTGCAGCTGGCTAAGCCTATAAAACTGATGATGCATATGTAAAAGGTGATTTTTCTCATGTCTTAGAATTTATGGTCAAAGATAATAATCCTTATCTTCGCAGCTCCAATTTACCACATGATAATGAAGAATAAGTATTGTTTATTGATTGCCCTGTTTGTTGTTTTTAGCTGTAATTCTCCCCAGCAGAAAACCACGGAAGTAGAGTCACAAGAAAACCTTGATTCACTCTTGTTGAAGCCTGAGGAAATGAAATTCCTTAAGAACATTAAGCAATTGACTTTTGGTGGAAATAATGCAGAAGCCTATTGGAGCTTTGATGATCAGTATTTGGTATTTCAGTCGGATTATGCTGAATGGGGTGTTAGTTGTGATCAGATGTTTATTACAGACTGGCGTAATGACGATTTAAAAAACAATAAACCGGAAATGGTGAGCACGGGCATGGGAAGAACTACCTGTGCTTATTTTCTACCAGACAATACCTTTGTTTATGGCTCTACCCATTTAGGAGATGAGAATTGCCCTCCTGTTCCTGGGCCTCGCGAGGACGGTAAATACATTTGGCCGATTTATCCTGACTACGATATTTTCACGGCCAAAATGGATGGTGAGATCATCGCTCAGTTGACTGATAATCCGGGCTACGATGCTGAGGCTACCGTATCGCCAAAAGGAGATAGAATCGTTTTTACTTCCATGAGAACTGGCGATTTGGAGCTTTTCACCATGAATATTGATGGCTCTGATGTAAAGCAAATCACGAATGAGTTGGGTTATGATGGTGGTGCCTTTTTCTCTCCTGATGGTGAGAAATTGATTTTCAGATCCTCTAGACCTAAGACAGAAGAAGACATTAAGGTTTATCAGGACTTACTCAAAGAAGGTTTGGTAATGCCTACCAACATGGAGCTTTACATATGTAATGCAGATGGCTCTGACTTGAAAAAACTTACGGATTTAGGACAAGCCAACTGGGCACCTTTCTTCCTTCCCTCTGGTGATAAAATCATTTTCGCTTCAAACCATACTGCTACCCGTGGTTTTCCTTTCAACCTTTACATGATCAATATTGATGGAACTGGCTTAACCCGAATTACACAAGACGAGACTTTCGATGCCTTCCCTGTTTTCTCAAATGATGGCAAATACTTGGTGTTCTCTTCCAACAGAAATAACGGAGGAACAAGAGATACAAACCTATTTGTAGCCGAGTGGATTGGCGGTTAAATCTTTACGCTTAACTGCATTTTATTTT
>CAXBPM010000175.1:0-7036 GCA_963977345.1 uncultured Roseivirga sp. | reverse complement strand
GAAATGTCCGAAATATGAAAATCTCTCTCTCAAAGACAGCATACACTCTTATCGTTATTGTATTAGGGGTGCTCATCCTTAAGCAAGGAGGATTCTTATTTATCCCTCTTGCTTTTTCTTTTATCGGTGTGTCGTTTTACTTGCGTCCAGTACAATGGTTGGAGTCCAAAGGCTTTAATTCCATTTTGTCGATTTTTATACCGCTGTTGACAGGGAGTATTATCGTTTTTTTTGTAGGGTATTTGATGACTTCCCAAATCTTTCAAGTGGCACAGTCTATGGATTCTGATGTCAATATTGAGAATACTTCTGCAAAAATTGCTGAGTTTTTTAATGACAAAGTACCTGCTGGAATGATGTCGATTGATGAAAAAGAAGTGTCTGAAAACATGAAGAACATGCTTGGTGATGTTGGGATGCCATTGATAGGAGGGACCTTCAAAACCACGGGCTTATTGTTGACTAATGGTACGCTGGCCCTAGTTTTTACTTTTCTTATTTTACTTTACCGTAAGGGTATAGCGGATGTGATAACTCATTTAGGCAGTAAAGCCAATGCTAAAGAACATACTCAGTTACTACTGAGGTTAGCTAAAACAGGGCAACAGTATATGTCTGGTTTGGGCTTACTAATCATTATTCTCACCACATTGTATACCATCACTTTTTATGCCTTTGGTCTAAAATATTCGCTAGTCTTTGCTTTTGTGGCCGCTACATTGGCCATTATCCCATACATCGGTACCACCATTGGTGCCTCATTGCCTGTGATTTATGCTTATATCACTTACGATAACCACTTTATTGCGCTTGGCCTTATTGGCTGTATTGTTCTAATTCAGTCATTAGAAGGTAATTTTCTTACCCCAAAAATTGTTGGGGGAAGTATGAAATTAAACCCAATGGCTTCGCTTATGGCCTTGGTTATTGGGAATTACATTTGGGGTTTGGCGGGAATGGTTTTGTTTCTGCCTTTGGCCGCAATGGCACGCATTGTCATTAAGGAAATAGAACCATTAAAGCCTTTGGCTGAATTGTCAGGGGATAAAATCACCAACAGCGAATGACATAGACAAGTACAAGTGAAATTACTTTGCTAAGTCTATAATGGCTTGTACAGTTTCTCCATTGTTTACCCCAAGTCCTTCTTTTTGATGAACCAGTTCACCTTCTTGGTTAAAGACACTGATGATGTTAGAGTGGGAAAAATCCATGGGCGAAATTTTCTTGTAGTTTACTGCCAATACAGCGGCAAACTCACGGGTATCGTCTTCTGAACCTCTTAGGAAAAGCCATTGATCGGAATCCATTTCATTTTCAATGGCGAACTCCTTGAGCCTTTCAGGGGTATCAGTTTCTGGGTCAATGCTGACCAAAACAAACTTGACGTTTTTCTTCTTGTTGTTTGGCAACTTAGATTCAATATCCCTCATGTCGGCCACTAATCTTGGGCAGGCCACTTGGCAAGTAGTATAAATCATCACCATCACTAGCACATCACCTCTTAGGTCTTTAAGTTCAGTGGTTTCATTGTTTTGAGAAGTCCAAACCGAAGGAAGGTTGTAGATGGAGAGCTCGGAAATATCTTTACTCACTTCTGCTACTTCTTGCTTTTTTTGACTTCCACATGAAGAGAATAGAATGGTTAAACTTATTGCAAATATGGAGAGCTTTTTCATCTTGAAGGTTTGTTTAGTATGCGTTTAACCATTTTTTGAAATGGATTATTGATTTGTATTGACTTCTTGAATACACCTGAAGCCAAGGTTTTTTATGGAGTATCGTGCTTTAATGCTGCCTCTAAAGGCATACCTCATAAAGGCTGCATAATTCATAAGGTCAGAAGCACCAACTGCTGCGCTACCACAGAAAAGATCACTGTCTTTGTCTACATCTTTTCTAGACTCACCTGAAATAAGCACTGAGTTAAAGTCCAAAGCCCATTCCCATGCCGAACCATGCAAATCGTATACTCCCCAATAGTTCTTGAAAGTGGAACCCACTGGTTTCTTTACAGTATTTGAGGTTTCGTACCATGCTAAAATGAACTTGTTGTATTCTTCCTTTCTCCTCGCGTCTGCGGTGGTTTCATCGGCCATGGCGGCATATTCCCATTCGTCTACGGTAGGAAGTCTTTTTCCTTGGCATTCGCAGTAATTCTTGGCGGCAAACCATGACACACTAGTAATAGGCGCGTTAGGAAGGAAGTTGCTATTGAAAGTGGTGTCATTTTCCCAGTCTACTAAATAGCTATCGTCTGCAAACAGCTTAATGACTTTACTTTTTTTCCACTCAGGATGATCTATTACAAATTGGCGGTATTCTGCATTTGTAACCGGATATACATCCATTAAAAATGAACTCACTTTTACGGTCATAGTATCCACACCATATAAGGGAATAAATTCACCACCTTTCACTAAAGCCATAATGTCCTTCTGCGCAAAAGCAGTAAACGGTAAGGCTAAGCAAAGGCATGATGCGAGTACTTTTTTGTAAAAGGAGTTCATTTCTGTTTTATAATTTATTTAGCGTTTCTTCTACTTTTCACCATTGCTGAAGTAACTTCTTTCTTGGAGTTACCCCAGTTGTTGTAAACGAAGGTAAGTACACTGGCCACCTCAGTATCAGTCAGGGTTTGCTTTGTCATAACACTATTATATTTTGTGCCATTTACTGTAATTTCTCCTGACTTTCCGTGCAATACAACATCTATTGCTCGATTAACATCTGCATTTAAATAATCAGCCTTCGCCAATGGAGGGAAGATACCTGGGATACCCTGACCCTCAGGCTGGTGACAAGCAAAGCAAGTTTGTTGATAAACACTTTTACCAAGGTTCAGCCTTTCTGCTAGCGATAATTCTTGAGGAGCCTCTTCCTTAGCTGTAGCTGTAGCTGTGGACGGCATTGTTTGGATTCCACTACCTTCAGGTAGATAAATACCTTCCATTTGTGTTCCAGAGTAAACTTTCTCATTCTCTTCTCCTGAAACCTTTAGCATGCCCAAAGCTCCTTTATTGAATGCCCTGAAAATGGAGTGGTCTACTAGGATCAAAGTACCTGGGACGTCCACTTTAAACTCAACCATGACTGCCCCACCTGCAGGAATAAGCGTTGTTTGTACGTTTTTGTTGACCATAGTGCCACCCTCAACGAATACTCTGTCAAAAATTTCACCGATAACATGGAAAGAAGAAACAAGGTTTGGTCCTCCATTTCCCATAAATATTCTAACAGTTTCACCCACATTTGCAGTAAGTGCATTATCGCCAGTAAGCCCATTTACTTTGCCATTGAAAACCACGTAATCGGCATCTTCATTTACTGCTTTTTGCATATCGAATGCTTGTAAACCACGCTCACCATTGGCTCCCTTTGTATAGAAGTCACCTTGCATCACATAATACTCTTTGTCGACAGGGGGTAAACCACCTTCTGGCTCCACTAAGATTAGACCATACATTCCGTTTGCAATGTGCATTCCCACAGGTGCCGTAGCGCAGTGGTACACATACAAGCCTGGGTTTAACGTTTTAAAAGAAAATGTTTTTTCGTGCCCTGGAGCAACGAAAGAAGATTCTGCTCCACCTCCAGGGCCTGTTACTGCATGTAAATCAATATTGTGAGGTAATTTGTTGTCTGGGTGATTTGATAATGTAAACTCTACTTCATCTCCTACGCGAGTTCTAATGAAACTACCCGGTACTGAGCCACCGAAGGTCCAATAGATGTATTTCACGCCATCAGTCATAGTGCCTTCTTGTTCAAGGATTTCCATATTCACAATTAGCTTTTTGGCTTTTCTATCACCAATCGGAACTGGAACTTTTGGGGGAGAGGTAAGATCCGCAGTGATTTGCCCTGTAATAAGCATATCCTTAGCGTTCTTGGTTTTAGGTTTGTCATCTGAACATGATGCCAGAGTGACTAGAAAAAGCACCAATAATGTGGCCCTTTTAATGTACTTGAGCGGTTTAAACGAGATGTTTTTCATAGTGTTAATTTGTTTATTGTATATGGCTTCTTTTCTTGTAATAAAGGTAAGTGTGGGGCAAGCGTCACTACATGATTTAGGTCATGTTTTTGTATGATTTACACTCATATTGAACGTGCTTTTTTCACTGTTTTTCAATGAGTTAAGCGCTTGATTTCTTTGTGTTTGTTTTGGATTGAGATTGGCTGTTGATCAGCTCTGATGAAGAGCAATAAAATCAGTCAGTTCCTTTGAATAGTGTAGGAGTAATGTCCAACATTACCCAAGCCCAATTATTCACATTACTGTCAGAATTTCCTTTTAAAATCTCCATGCCATCAGAAGCGAAAAACTGTGAGTAGCCCACTTTCAAGGATATGCTTTTCTGTACCGCATGAGAAAACACGAAGTCGATTTCGTTGCCCAATTGCTTTTTAGTACTGCCTGCTATTTCAGAAGCTGCTGAGAAGTTATGCAAGGTGATTGATAGGCTGCTTTTGGGGTTCAATTTGGTGGTATTGGTAAGGTAAATATCGGTCAGGCCTACGTTGGGATAATGGTTGCCCACATAGAAGTAATCCATATAACCATTGAACTTATGGTTGGTGCCATACAGTGGGCTAAAAGCTTTGTTTTTCTGGTTATTAGGCGCCCCATTATCATTGCCGCTGATTATTTCCGCACCAAGTACAACTTTCGATTTTCCCGAAACTTGGTAGTCAGCAGATAAGGCGAGGAGGTAGGCGTTCAGGCTACTGTTGGTGATGTCTTTTCCTCCTTGATAAAAGAGGTTTGATGATAACCCCAGTTTGTCCTTTTTGTAGTTGGAGTGTACTCCAATGGTTTGGCTGTATCTAACTTCGTTGTTTTGGCTGTTGGTATTGTCAATGTATTGTAAACCATTGTTCAGCATCAAAAAGCTTGTTGAAAAATTAGACCAATCCTTGTGAAGCCAGAGGTACTGAAAGGTTTTATAGGTACCTAAAACGTTATAGTCGTTTCCTGTGAGTTGCTCGTTCGTCTGATTGTATGCCAAGCCAACATCTAGTTTGAAGCCCTCGTTTTGCCATTTCAATTGTAAAGCGTCATGACTTCTTCCTTGGGTTGCCCAATCCACATTGCCAAAAATCCGGCTGTCGTCATAAATGATTTCTTGACGGCCTGCTTTTATGGCGAATGCTTCAGTCAAATGAATCTTAGCCCAAGCCTGATAAATCATAAGGCCATTTCTGTCCGCGGTATTCAATTGAGGAACATCGCCCCAAACACTGATATTTTGAAAGCTCAGCAGTACATCGAGTTTTTCGGTCTTGTAATCAACATTCAAGCGAGTTCTCTGCCCAATGAATGCTGCCGGGTCTGTATTGTCTGGAAATAATGTTTTGTAGCCATGACGGTATTCAAAACGACTTCTCAGCTGCGCATCTACACTGATCTGCGCATGAAGGTTTGAAAAAAAGAGTAAAAAAAACACTACAGATATTCCTTTCAGTATTCTCATGACATTTTGATTTTATTGTCGAATACAAAAGTTGTTTGAAATCATAGTGTACACTATGACTTATATCAGCTTATGAACTGATTTAGGTGGGTTGTTTTAAGTTGGTTTTAGATTTATTCTTAAAAAAGAGCTGCCCTCAATACTTCTTTTTCACGCCACTAATCGCAGGTTCGTTCCATGGGTCATCTGGCCAAACGTGTTTAGGGTAACGTCTTTTCAGCTCTTTCTTCACCTCAAAATAAGCATCAGACCAAAAACTCTTTAAATCGGAAGTGATTTGAACCGGCTTAAAGCCGGGAGAGAGCAGGTGCAGCAAAATGGATTGCTTGCCTTCATTTACTTTTGGCGTTTCGGCCAAGCCAAATACTTCCTGAATACGAACGGCCAATACGGGTGCTTCGGCATTGTCGCGGTACATGAGTTTGACTTTAGAGCCGCTAGGAACACTGATGTGCGTTGGGGCCTGTTTGTCTAAGCGTTGTTGCTGTTCAAAAGTTAGGCTGTGTTGCAACACTTCTTTTAGGTTGATTTTCTTTAAATCTTCAGGTCGTTTGATATTGGTTAAATACGGACTCAACCATTCAGCATTGGTTTGTAAGAGGCTAGATGTACTTACTTCTGGCCAGTGCTCTTGCGGATTCCACTTCCTTAAACTGAGAATCCTGTTTTGCCATTGCTGAACGTCTTCATTAAAATCTAGAAGTTGTTCACCTTCCTTTTTTAATGCTTCGGAAATGGCAGCCACCCTATGACTTTCGTCTGGCGAGGGCATGGGCTTGCTTTGCAATACGATGCTGCCAATGCGCAAATCCTTAGTGGCAATCAGGCCACCTTCACTGGTATCCCAAGTAATAACTTCCGTTTCTTTGACCAAAGGCGCCAAATCACGTGGGTTCAAAGGGGAAGCCATAAAGATTTTGCCCATGCCTTCACGGGCATCAATATGGCAAATGGCCAACCAAGGCTCATCTGCCAAATCCTCACGGTGACCTGCCATAGCGTAGCGTCCGTTGGAGAGTTGGAATTGGGCATTGTTTCCTTGGCGCGCAAAAGCAATTCTTTCGGGGTAAGCACGGGTAATCAGCACGCCTGTTTCAAAAGGGTCAACGCTGCTGTTGTCGGGTTGAATATTGAAAAGACTGCGATACTGCTCTGCAATTTTTTCGATCCGTCCCATTTTCCGATTGTCGCGGTTTTCTCTTCTGTGGATTCTCAGCGCTTCAATTCTGGTGTTGATGTCAATGCCTGCTTCTCGGCCTAGCGGATCCCTTTCCTCTAATAAAGCCGCAATGTCAGTCGCTAATTCCAGCTGATCATCTTCTTCGGCCATCAGCAGCATGTGCGCAATTCGTGGATGACAGGGCAAACGAAGCATCTTCTTGCCATGCGCTGTGATTCTACCGTTTTCTAATGCTTCTAACTGATGCAATAAATCGGTGGCTTGCGCTAAAGGGCCTTTTGGAGGAGGGGTGAGCCAAGTCATTTGCTGCACATCGCTAATGCCCCATTGCGACATATCGAGTACTAATGAAGCCAAGTCTGCTTCAAGAATTTCTGGA
>CAXBPM010000174.1:0-7072 GCA_963977345.1 uncultured Roseivirga sp. | reverse complement strand
AAGACTGATTCTTATCTCTGTTGGCTCTTAATTTCTGCATTGGCTGGATATATGGGTCATTATACGACCATACATCTACCGCAGGGCGTTCAGAATCTAACAATGTAGAATCACCTTCATAAGCATACTTCACAGGACGTGGAGCAGTTCCGAAATAAAGTCTCTTTCCGCTTTCTGAGAAACGAGGATTGCTATTATCACTCACCATCCAGTTATTTGGCAAACCAGCAGTGGTAGTATCCGCAATAATTTTAGCTTCATTACTTCCTGCTTTCCAATGCATTAAACTGAAATATTTATCATCAGCTTTGCTGTCAGAATTAGTAGCAAAAAATACAAGTTGCTCACCATCTTCAGTGGTTGTTAGTTTTTTGTAATCCTTTAAACCTGAATTCAAAGTAGTTTGCTTTGCGGATTTGGTATTGAAAGCAAATACAGCCGCTGGGTTCAGCGAATCTGCCTCATCCTTTTCAAAATACAAGAAGTTACCTTTTTCAGTTAACTCATATTCCACTACGCCTTCAAAACGGCTTTCATTACCAGAAACCATATTGTAAAGCACCAACTCAGTACCTTTAGATTTTGACTTTGGTTTCTTGTCTTCTTTGGCCTCCTCCGACTTTTCGCCTTCCTCTTTCTTGGCTTTTTCTTCTACAGGAGTTTCATGCGACCAAGCAATCCATTCTGTAGATTCGCTTGATAGTTGATAGTTTTTTACCCTAGCAATTTTCTTAATATCACCGCTCTTAAGGTTCACAATGAAAAGAGAATCTTTCGGCATTTTTGCACCCGTTGTTTTCTTAAGTTTCAGTGCATGTTCTTTTTCATATTCAGGACTAACGGTAGCCACAACGAAATCACTGTTCTTAGAAAAAGAATACCTACCTACTCTATCGATAGTATAGGTCTTGTTGTTGGTTAAGCTCTTAATCTCAAGGATTCCATCTCCTACCTGAGGGTCAATTCTATAAGCGGTCCAATTACCATCATTGCTTATAGTCGTGGATTGCAGGCTTTTCCAGTCATCATAAACATCATGTGTTAGTGGTTTCTTTTGGGCGGTTGCCTGAAAGAACATAAACAGCATGAAAATTGAAAATAAGCTGATTTTCGTTTTCATAGGTTTTCGTTTCTAAATGTTATTAATCCATACAAATATAAAAGTTAGGCGCTACATAGAAACAGTTCTTATATTGACGGAATCAACTTGAATTAAAACATAAAACATCATGCTCAAAAAGACACTCTTATTTTCTTTTTTGGTGGTGCTTTCCCTGCAAACTTTTGCGCAAAAAACACCTGCGGAAAAAACAATTGCAGAGATCACTAAAGGTGCCATTAAGAAAGAAGGATTTTTCAATTATTACTGGGATGAAGATGCTGGTAAAGTTTACTTAGAAATCAAAAATTTTGACGAGGAATTCCTCTACATCAACTCACTATCCGCTGGTATTGGCTCTAACGATATTGGCCTTGATCGTGGTAAATTAGGCGGCACTAGTGTTGTTGAATTCAGAAGAGTGGGTTCAAAAATCCTTTTGGTTGAACCCAATTATAGGTATCGCGCAGTTTCCAATAATGCAGATGAAGTTGAAGCCGTAAAGCAAGCCTTTGCAGAATCTGTTCTTCAAGGCTTTAAAGTAGAAGCAGATGAAAATGGTGTGGTATTGATCGATATTACCCCGATGATTCTCACAGATTCTTACGGAGTAGCTAATTCACTTACCCGTTCTCGTCAAGGCTCATTCCGTTTCGATGCCAGCCGTTCGGCCATCTACCCCCCAATGTTGAAGAACTTTCCGAAAAACTCGGAATTTGAAGCGACCATTACATTGGTTGGTAGTGCTACTGGTGGTGCGCTTAGAAGTGTAACCCCTAGCTCAGACGCGGTAACTGTTCGAATGCACTATTCTTTTGTAGAATTGCCTGACGCAGATTACAAACCAAGAAAACTTGATCCAAGATCAGGATTCTTTGGTATCTCATATATGGATTACGCTACACCAATTCAAGAGGACATCACAAAAAGGTTTATCAACAGACACCGATTGGCCAAGAAAGACCCTACTGCCAAAGTAAGTGAGGCGGTTGAGCCGATTATTTATTATGTAGACAGAGGTGCTCCAGAGCCAATTAAATCGGCTTTGATTGAAGGTGGAAGCTGGTGGAACCAAGCTTTTGAAGCTGCTGGTTACAAAAACGCTTTCCAAGTCCGCGAAATGCCTGCCGATGCCGATCCAATGGACGTTCGTTATAACTTGGTGCAGTGGGTACACCGCTCCACCCGTGGTTGGTCTTATGGCTCATCAGTTTCTGATCCACGAACAGGCGAAATCATTAAAGGACATGTAAGCTTAGGCTCTTTAAGGGTTCGTCAAGATTTCTTGATCGCTCAAGGCCTAATCAACCCTTATGAAAATGGAACTACTCCTGACCCAATCATGCTCAAATTGGCCATTGCTCGTTTAAAGCAGCTTTCTGCCCACGAAATTGGTCACACGATCGGTTTATCACACAGTTATGCGTCTAGTGCCGATGGTGATGCTTCTGTAATGGATTATCCACACCCACAAATCGGACTTAAAAACGGGAAAATCTCATTGGAAGCTCCTTATGATATTGGTATAGGCGAGTGGGATAAAGTAGCCGTTACTTATGGCTACCAAGACTTCCCGAAAGGAACAAACGAAGACAAAGCTTTGAATGATATTATCGAAAAAGGCTTGAAAGATGGTTTGCACTTTCTTACTGATTCAGACTCTAGATCTCCTGGCAGTGCGCACCCCTTCTCTCACCTTTGGGATAACGGAAAAAGCCCTGTGGACGAGTTAAACAGATTAATGGAAGTAAGATCAGTCGCCTTAAAGAACTTCTCTGAGCAAAACATTCCAATGGGTGCTCCAATGACAACCCTTGAAGAAGTATTTGTACCGATGTACATGTTGCACCGTTACCAATTAGAAGCAGCTTCTAAAGTAATTGCAGGTGCTTATTACAACTACAAATTAAGAGGCGACTCTCAGCCATTGCAGCAAACGGTACCTGTTGGAGAGCAAAAAGCAGCCCTTGCTTCTCTTATGAATGTGTTGAAGCCTGAGAATTTAGAAGTGCCTGAGCATATTCTTAAAATCATTCCTCCAAGAACACCTGGTTACGGAAGATCAAGAGAAACCTTTAATGTAAGAACGGGAGTCCTTTTCGACCCTGTTTCTCCTGGAGAGGCTGTTGCAGCTACCACCATGAGCTTCTTATTCAACTCGCAACGTGCTACGCGTTTAGTGCAGCAAAAGGCAATGGACAGTAATCAAATCGGACTTCAGGATGTAATTAACGCGGTGGCTAACCTAGCCTTCGATGCGAATTATAGTGGCTACCGTGCAGAATTACAAAAAGTAGTTGCCGATAGCTTTATCAGCGAATTAATGTCATTAAGCATGAGCTCTCAAGCATCAGTTTCTACTCAAGCCGAAGCAATGGCAGCGCTTAGAAACTTTGCTAAAAAGCTAGCCAGTGGAAATGATACTTTCCAGAAAGAGTTGTCGTTTAGAGTAGCTCGCTTTTTAGAAAACCCGAAGGAAGTTGCGCCTACTAGTTCATTGACTCCTCCTGATGGTTCGCCAATCGGAATGGATGCGCAATTCTGGTGTACTTTCGAAGGAAACTAATTAGAGAAAAGCACATTGAAAGAATGAAAAAGAGCCAGAATATCATGGCTCTTTTTCATTTCTGATTACTTTTATAATTACTGTTCGTCTTAGCCATAACTGAATTAACTATGAACAAAAGGAACGCTGTAGCACTCGTATTAATCATTATATCATTGGTGTGCCTCTACCCCGGCCTTACAAAGCCTATTATTCAAATCAATATTGGAGCACAATTACCTTTAATAGGTGAATTCAAACTTTTTGAAAGAACACAGAGTGTGGTGGAAAGCATCCAATCACTTTTTGAAACCAAGAATGATTTGGTGGCATGGTTGATCCTCATTTTCTCTATCATAGTACCAATTACCAAGGCTGTAATTCTTTTGGTAGTCTTGGCCTTTAGGAAGCTGCCCGGTCGCAAGGCCCTTTATCGCTTTGTGGGCTTAATTGGAAAATGGTCTATGGCCGATGTATTTGTTGTTGGGATTTTACTGGCTTTTTTAGCCACTGGTGAGAATGAAAGTATTCGTGCCGAACTGTATGAAGGCTTTAATTACTTCTTGGCCTATTGTATTATTTCCATTCTAGCCATTCAGGTTATGGACGTTAAAACCGATGATTTAGTACAGTAGTGAATTGGGGCAAATGCCCCTACTTATTTTTGTACTTAAATGAGTCTAGAAATTTCATACCTGTCTTATCAATTTCTGCATCTGTGGTAGCCACAATCATCTGAAACTGGTATTGACCAATCAGTACCACACGATAAAAACATCGCGCCTGACCTTGCATAATAGTGATTTTAGCATTTTTACCTTCATATTTTCCGTACTTATACACATTCTGCGTGTTGATCTCACCCTTCAGTTCCTTATTAAATGACTCCAAAGACACATCAGCCAAGCCCTTATGCCCTTCCATCAGTTCCTTATGTAAAGTCCAGCTAAACATATAGGTAGTTTCACCGATAGTAGAGGTTACTTTTGTAGTGGTGCTCAAATCTCCTTCAACCACAGAAACGCTGTAATCGCTCGGCATAGTGATGCGAATTCTACCTTCTTCAGCATGGTATTTTGTTTCAGTCCCGATGAAAGAAGAATGCTTTTCTGACCCAACATGGGTAGACACATGACTGGTGAATAGCAATGCACTAAACACCATAGGCAAAAGAATTTTAAGCTGCATAACAAAATTTTAATTGAGTGAACATCCCTACCTAAAGCTACCAAAGCGAATTTCGCACGATGAATGTAGATATATCTTTCGACCAAAAGAAAAAGATAATCGGGAATATTTTCATACCACAATTAATCAAATTGGTAAGCATTCTTTAATTTAATTAAGCTTCCTTCTTTTATTGAATGGCTTAGCTTTGCATTCCCATGAAGTCCCCACGTAAATCACTCACAGAAGGCCCCATTTTAAAGGCCCTTACCATGTTGGCGCTGCCCATCATTGGTGTGAATTTATTGCAAACGGGCTATCAACTGGTGGATGCATTTTGGGTGGGTAGATTAGGAGCCAATGCCGTTGCGGCTGTCTCCATCAGCTTTCCCATTAACTTCTTATTGATTTCCATCAGCTCTGGTTTTGCCTTTGCTGGTGCCATTCTAGTAGCGCAATATGCTGGCGCGAAGAATTTCAAAATGGTGAACCATGTAGCACGACAAACTTTGCTCATGGCTTTTCTTATTTCCCTAGTAGTTTCGATTATAGCCTATATCTTCTCCCCTCAAATACTCTATGCGATTGGAGTAGAAGAAATAATTTTCGATGATGCCAACCTCTTCCAGCGCACCATATTTATTGGTCTGATCTTCAACTTTGGGTTCATCATGTTCCAATCTTTATTAAGAGGAGTTGGTGAAGTTAAAATACCACTCTACATCAATGGAGCTACTTTACTTCTTAATTTCTTCCTAGACCCTTTATTCATTTACGGTTGGGGGCCTATTCAGGCTTATGGCGTAACTGGAGCTGCAGTTTCCACGCTCGTTACGCAGTTTATATCCATCGCTGTGGGTATGTATATCTTGTTCAAAGGCACAACTGAAATAAAATTGAGCATTAAAGCTTTTTCCTTCGATTGGCCATTGCTCAAGAAAGCTTTCAAACTGGGTTTCCCTTCTTCTATTGAAATTTCAGCTAGGGCATTAGGGCTTACACTGATGACCGTTTTGGTGGCTCGTTTCGGCACAGAAGTCCTTGCCGCTTATGGTGTGGGCTCCCGCTTAATAAGTTTCGTGGTGATCTTAAGCTTAGGGCTTTCAAAAGCATGCACCACTTTGGTGGGGCAAAACATGGGTGCTCAGCGGATTGATAGAGCTGAAAAGACTTCCTATTACTCTTCAGTAATCGGTTTCATTTCCCTGTCCGTTGTGGGCTTAATCTTTTTCATTTTTGCCGAGCCACTTACCCGTGCGTTCTTGGTCGGTGATGACAATGTTGTAGGCATGGGGGTTGATTTCCTTAAAATCACCTCACTCAGCTTTGGTTTTATGGGATTACAAATGTCTGTAATCGGCACTCTGAGGGGCTCAGGCAATACCGTTTCGTCAATGATGTTAACGATTATAGGCATTTGGGTCATCCAATTTCCTGTTGCTTGGTATTTATCCTCACACACAAGCTTGGGCTATGATGGTCTTTGGTGGTCGTTCCCTATTTCCAATGTCATTCCTGCTTTAATTACCTTAGGCTGGTATAAAACAGGTAGGTGGAAAAAGAAAAACTTGGTGCATTCTAGCCCTGAAGGCTAAACACACCAAGTAATACTATTATATTAAAAAGAGTGCTTTAGAACTTAAAGTCTCCGAAAATATCATCCTCATCGTCTTCTTCTCCCCAACCGCGGTTCTTTTTAGACTTCGGTGGTTTAGGTGGTAATTTCTTTTTTCTGAAACCATCATCATCTCCTCCTCGGCCTGTTGGGGCTTCCTTTTTCTTTTTATTCGGAGAGTTTTTTCTAGCTGCTCCTTTCGATGGGGTATCTGACCATTCAGAACTTCGTCCGCTCTTTTCTGGTTTACTTCCACTGTCAGAATCTTCCTCGTCTCGACTTTCTTCTCGTCTCGGTTTAAAATCTGATCTCGGACTTTGGCCTGGACCAGCAGTCGGTTTTCTTTCGTTCGACTTTCTGTCCTCAGCTTCAGAAACAGAAATATTTCTTCCGTCTAAAGCTGTTCCGTCTAACTGAGTGACCGCCTTTTGGCCATCTTCATGGCTCGCCATTGTTACAAAAGCGAATCCTTTGGATTTACCGGTTTCTCGATCAGTAATGATCTTTAAGCTTTTCACCTCGCCAATTTGTTCAAACAACGCGCGTAGGTTACTTTCTTGGGTTTCGTAGCTCAACCGGCCTACAAAAATGTTCATGTTCCTTAATTAATTCTATTTGATTTTCGCCCCTAAGTTATTAGTATTTT
>CAXBPM010000173.1:0-7124 GCA_963977345.1 uncultured Roseivirga sp. | reverse complement strand
CTTAATTAATGGTATCGCTGAAAAGTCATTCTGGAATTTACACGCTCAAAACCGTACAAGAACTGCCTATCGATCTAAAGACAGCTTGGGCTTTCTTTTCTTCCCACAATAACTTAGAGAAAATAACACCAAAGCACATGGGGTTTGAAATCACCTCAGGGCAAGCAAAAAGCATGTACCCAGGCCAAATCATTACCTATAAGGTTTCACCTTTCCCAGGTATAAAATCTAATTGGGTAACGGAAATCACACATGTAGATCACCTTAAGTCATTTGTAGATGAGCAGCGCTTTGGCCCTTATGCCATGTGGCACCACGAGCACATTTTCGAGACTTCTTTAAATGGTGTTCGAATGATCGACAAAGTATCTTATAAGCTTCCTTTTGGCATATTAGGCAGAATGGTTCACCCCTTTTTAGTGAAAGGAAAGCTCATGAAAATTTTCACTCATCGCTTTAAGATTTTGGAAAAAATGTTTCCTGCTAAGCAGTAGAAATTATTGACCTTTAGCCGGCATGGTATATCCTTCTGCTTCAATTTGAGCAGCCGTCATTTGCACAACTCTAACGTCTAACTTAATAGGAACCAAAGGCGCATTGGTAGAATCCTTTTCCACCTTAACCATTTGATCAACCACATCCATTCCCTTAAACACTTGCCCATAAATGGTGTAATCTCCGTCTAAGCGAGGTAAGCCCTTCTCATTCTGAACGATATAGAATTGGCAAGTAGCCGAAATTTTACCCGGATTACCATCTCTCCCCGCGCCAAAAGCACCATAAACATGCTTGGCAATTGGATCAAACTCAGGTTCTAAAAGGTGGGTTGAATAAGCAAAACCTTCGGGCGTATCTGGGCAACCGCCTTGGGCTACAAAATTCTCAATGACACGGTTGAAAGTATAGTCGTTCCAATACCCCTCTTCGGCAAGTTCAATAAAAGCTTCTTTGTGGTTTGGGGTTTCATCATAAAGCCAAATCAGAATATCGCCTTTATCGGTTTTAATTTGCCCCACAGGGTAAGTTGTTTCTGGGGTGCAGCTTGAAAACATAGCTACTGAAACCAATGTAATGGCCATTAGTCTGAGAAATTGTTTTTTCGCCTTTCTGTATAACTTATTCATGCCTCAAAATAAAGATTTCGAATGAAGTTTATTCAATTTCAAAAATAAAAACCTCAAGTGAATTTACTGTACGATTACAAATCAGTGAAATAAAATTCTGTGGGTTAAGTGATTGCACTAAAATTCATCTGTATGAATCTAGAAAAATAGTTTTCATATTGTATCCATTAACCAAATCAACCTTATGCGTACTGCCCTCCGAAACCATGCCGCCTGTGGCATACTTTTCTTGTTGTTTTCTATGGTCTACGCTGGCCAACTCAATGCCCAACAGAGCCCCAAAACAATCAATTTATCAGAAATCTATCGCGATGTAATTCAATCGCAAAACGAAACACTCAGCTACAAAGACATGACCGTTGTTGATGATATATCATCGAACAATACGGCCAACGATCCCAATGCTTTCTTAACCAAACTAAAAGCCTTAATCAATATTGAAATTCCTGTTGATTCAGGAGGCATTATCAGCCATGTAAAAACATTGTATTTGGGTAATATGGTGGGCAAAAATATTGCTCTTTTCTCATTGAACTTAGAGTATTTGCAAATTGTATCAGGTGAGTTCAAACAATTGACTTTTCAAAACATGAAGGCCGATACAGTTTATATGGACTCCGTTCTTGTCAAGGACACATTTATCATCGATGATTCAGCATTTAATGAGTTCTCAGATATCCAATCCGATTACACCAACCATTTTATATACAGCACTGTATTTACTGGCTACTATAATATGTACCGAACTAAAATTCATCAGGAGTTTTACATCTTCGATTCAAGGTTTAAAGAAGGCGCACACATAGGCCCTCATTTTGAAGGTACATTCACAGATTTCTTGGTTGAAAACACAGTTTTCGAACCGATTGATTCCGCTCTTCCCTTGTACCTACCAGACATCTCGCCTGATTCTGTGGTGTATAAAACCCAAGTGGTTTTTAACTTCTTCAGTGAGCCCGACCAAGTTTCGCTTTATGACAATTCGTTTCTTTCTAATAGCGATGAACAGCACATTCTAATGACGGGCAGGTACGACCAAATTGCGATTTCAGGGAATACGATACAGTCGCATTTGTATGCAGCATTTACTGTAAACACTAGGTTCGACTTTTATGAAAATGAAGTGTCTGGAAATCTCATTTTGTCTGACCTCATCATCAACGGTAAGAACAATGAAATGCACTGGCAACAATTTGATGGATTTAAGTTCGCTGCCGCCACAATTCCAGCCGATATGTTTACCGACCCCAATATGGGCTATGATCTTTCAGAGGACGATATAGACATTATATTTAGACAAACTTCGAATTTCGCCATCAAGACTTACAGAGGTTTGACGGATGAAGAGTTTGAAGATGATGATCTCTTTCAGCGCTTAATATCAAGCTATTACAGGGTCTATAAAACATTCAAAGAGAACGGGCAAATTACAGATGCCAACCATACTTATGTTGAAATGAAAGACGTTCAACTGAGGCAGCTAAAATACAAATACAAGACCTATGGTGGACTTGAAAACTTTATCCAGTGGCGCCTGAATCAGCTACTGCGTTTCTACACCGACTATGGAACAAATCCTGCCCGAGCCATCCGAATCTCAATTTTTGTAGTGGCCTTATTCGCCATCTTCTACTTCTTTTTCCCAAGCGAATGGGACACCAAGAGTAAAGCACAGTTAATAGCTGACTACAAAGTATTTATCGAAAAAAACGATCATGGCTATTTCAAACCCTTTCTCAGACTTTCGGGAGGCTTTACTGTCAGTTTGGTGAATGCTTTCACCCTCAGTTTGAACTCTTTTGTGACTTTAGGCTTTGGCTCCATTCCTACTACTGGTTTGGCGCGGTACGTTTGTATCCTTCAAGGTTTTATTGGTTGGTTCTTGCTAAGCGTGTTTACCGCCAGCTTAATTAATCAGGTAATGTTTTAATAGATACTGACATATAAAATTGTAACTAGAAATTCGTAGTTTGTAAAGCTAATCATCAACCTTACTTAGCTTTCTGAACCATGATCATCAATAAATTCCCTGGAACCCACATCACGGCAGAATTACTCAACCCAAAGCACTCCAATTTCTGTGCTGTATTCTACGAAACGCCTCCACTTCAACCCGAAGTAGTAATGGGTTCTGTAAATGCAGGTACTTCCTATACAGGTTCATTATTTGAAATGGGGCAAGAGGGTATGACAGGTGCTTTTTACGAGAGTGTGCAACAGAGTTTTATTGGTAGGTATAGCGAGTGAATTACATAGCCGCTATACCTGTATTACTTCTATACCATTCGAAAACAATTATTATGACCTAATGGGAGATGAAGTGAAGAGTATAAAACAAGATTTCAGCACTATCAAAAGCCTACTTTAATCGATTTCAAGAACATGAATTCCCAATTTCTAAGCAGCTTTTTTAAAACGAGTTTACTACTTTTTTTTACAGTATCAATTTGTAATCAGTCATTTGCTTATCAAACACCAAAGCAAATTAACCTGTCTTCAATTTATAAGGACTTAATAAGTTCGAAAGAGGAAGTATTGATCTATGAAAACACTACAATTATTGATGACATCAATAAAAGGCAATTACAAAGTGATTCGCTGAACTTTATAGCAGCTCTGGAGTCAATATTGGAAAAGTCAGTTCCTCTTGATTCTTCAGGCCTAATAAGCAATGTACTGGAATTGTCATTAATCAATGTTTCTGCGAAGGTCCTAACCTTGTCGAATTTAAACATAGAGGAATTTTTGATTGACTTAAGTGAAATTGAGTACTTGAATCTTTACGACTCTAATATTTCGTTTTATTCCATTTATGAGTCCAAGGTAAATAAAGGCGTGATTTACGACAATGTTAACTTTGGTAAGTTCCGAGACTATCAAAACCATTTTATAAAATATCAAATAACAGCATGTGTATTTGATTCCTTTTTTGAACTTGGTAGTTCCACCATAAATGAAGAATTCTGGATCCTAGATTCTAGGTTTAAAGAGGGTGCATACATTGCTCCAGTTTTTGAGGGCAACTTTACTGATTTTTATTTGGCTAGGAATACTTTCGACCCAATTTCCTCAAGCATGGAAATTCAATACCTTGATTTAATTCCTGAAAATTTTACTCCCCGCACTCAATTGAGGGCAAATCTTTTTGGTGAAGTAAACCAAATGATAGTTGAAGGAAATGAATTTCTATCCAATGGAGAGGATCAAATCATTTATATAGAAGGCGATTTTGATTATATGCAAGTAAGTGAAAACCTATTTGAATCTAGGTTTTTTCCTTCTTGCACTGTTGCTAACAAATTCACATTCAACGAGAATGAAGTATTGGAGGGCCTTATATTTACAGACCTTATACTTCAAGGTAAAAACAACGATTTACATTGGAAGGATCTTCAGGGCTTCAAATTGGCAGCGACTCTGTCCGTAGAATCAGTTTTATCTGAAAACCTCGAAATTTATGGCTTAAACCTCTCACAAAGAGATTCCGTTTTTGCTCAAACTAGTGACATGATTCTTATCCCTTTTCAAGGAGATCAAGAACTCGGCTTTGAAGATGAATATTTTTTTCAAGGGCTTATTTCAAGCTATTACAGAATATATAAGGTCTTTAAAGAAAATGGGCAAATTGATGATGCCAACCATACTTATGTTGAAATGAAAGATGTGCAGCTGAGGCAGCTGAAATACAAATACAAAACCTATGGTGGACTTGAAAACTTTATCCAGTGGCGCCTGAATCAGCTACTGCGTTTCTACACCGACTATGGAACAAATCCTGCCCGAGCCATCCGAATCTCAATTTTTGTAGTGGCCTTATTCGCCATCTTCTACTTCTTTTTCCCAAGCGAATGGGACACCAAGAGTAAAGCACAGTTAATAGCTGACTACAAAGTATTTATCGAAAAAAACGATCATGGCTATTTCAAACCCTTTCTCAGACTTTCGGGAGGCTTTACTGTCAGTTTGGTGAATGCTTTCACCCTCAGTTTGAACTCTTTTGTGACTTTAGGCTTTGGCTCCATTCCTACTACTGGTTTGGCGCGGTACGTTTGTATCCTTCAAGGTTTTATTGGTTGGTTCTTGCTAAGCGTGTTTACCGCCAGCTTAATTAATCAGGTAATGTTTTAATGGATACGGACATATAAAATTGTAAGTAGAAATTCGTAGTTTGTAAAGGCCAATTTTCAACCTTAATTAGTTTTCTGAACCATGATCATCAATAAATTCCCCGGAACCCACATCACGGCAGAATTACTCAACCCAAAGCACTCTAATTTCTGTGCAGTATTCTACGAAACGCCTCCACTTCAACCCGAAGTAGTAATGGGCTCTGTGAACGCGGGCACTTCCTACACGGGTTCATTATTTGAAATGGGCCAAGAAGGCATGACCGGAGCTTTTTATGGCATTCTCAGTGTACAGCAAAACTTTGTGGGAAAGCATCCTTATCAGAAAATCCATAAGACACTTCATCGCCTTGCTGAAGGCAAAGAGACTACTTATATCGATAACTTTGATAGTGATTTTGGGGTGCAGTTTGCGCTGATTCAAAAACCACCAGTAGACACGCCCTGCATCGATTTTGATGGTACGGTTTTCATCGATGTATTCAAGGATCATTTGCGTCCTTACCAAATAGACGCCAATTATGCGATGATTTATGTGGTGCCTCCCCTAGCCGATTTGTACAGCACTCCAAACGATTTCCTGAACGCCATTGAAGACACAGCGGAAAACATCGTTAGGGCGGTAATGAACTACAACAAGAATTTCACATTGGAAAACAGCCCAAATAGCTTAAACCTAAAGCCCATCAATACCATTCGGGTGTGTTTATACAGTGCTGGCTACTTTAATACTTTTCAGATTTCCCATGATCAAATTGCATCGTACATCTATCACGGAATTGCCAGCCAACTGCATAGCGCAGAAACGTACATTACCAACGTGCAGTTCGAGAACAACTACCACGAGGTAATGGCCACTGGCTTGAAGTCAGAAACTCAGGATTTCAGTGTTTTAAGAAAATTAATGGCAGAATGAACTAGCTCAGCTCCTTGATTTTGATTTTCAGCTCTTTTTCAATTTCAAAGATTCTTTGCTTTTCCTTATCAGAAATAAACAAGATCGAAGTTCCTTTTAAACCAGCACGGCCCGTTCTCCCACTACGGTGGGTGTAATATTCAATTTGCTGTGGCAGTTGATAATGTAGCACAAAGCTTAAGCCTTTCACATCAATACCGCGGGCTGCAATATCCGTAGCTACTAAAAGCTCAATCTTCTCACTTTTGAACATACGCATTACCTTATCACGGTCGCGTTGTCCCATATCACCCTCAATTACATCTACAGCAATATTTTTAGCCAATAGCTGCTTGGTAAGAATCCTTGCTGCGTTTTTAGTCTGGCAGAAAATCATTCCGCGTTCATCTTTGTGATACGACAAGAAATGATTGATTTCCTGCACTTTATCTTTTGAATGACACATCACATATTCGTGACTGATGTTCGCGTTGACGCCAGCACTTCTTCCTACTTCAATTTTCTGGGCATTAGGTCTTAAGAATTTAGAAATAATCTCTCTAATTCCATCAGGCATGGTAGCCGAAAACAACCAAATCGTACGTTCAGCAGGAACAAAATCCAAAATACTGTACATGTCTGGCTTAAAGCCCATGCTCAACATTTCGTCCGCTTCGTCCATGACCACGTATTTCACCTGAGAAATATCAATCACTTCTCTTTTGATCAAATCCATTAAACGACCAGGAGTCGCCACAACAATATGTGTAGGTCGTTGTAAGCGTTGAATTTGAACTTGCATATCAGCACCACCATAAACGGCTTCGATAAAAATCTTATCGGTGTACTTGGTGAATTTGAAGAGCTGCTTCGCGATTTGCTGACACAATTCACGTGTTGGTGCTAAAATCAAACCTTGGATAGCCTCTTTCTTTGTGTCAATTTTCTGAAGCAAAGGCACTCCAAAAGCCGCGGTTT
>CAXBPM010000172.1:0-7124 GCA_963977345.1 uncultured Roseivirga sp. | reverse complement strand
ATCTCGAATTGCTCAGGGCTATCACCAATAAAAAAGTCAAAAACACAATCAAATGAGGCGAGATCTTCTTCGAAATCATAGTCCGTTTCGAAGCGGCATTCATGCCCCGTATTAAATTTTAATTTAAACTCTTCGATATTCTGTTCGGAACCGATGACTAGAATTTTCATAAATGTGTAATTTGCCCCAAAATTATTCATTAAATCAAACAATCCGAACATGTCGAAAATAATCGTTAACAGTCCAGACGCCCCAGCGCCAATAGGGCCTTATAGCCAAGCCGTTAAAGCAGGTAATACTTTGTATGTTTCAGGTCAGATTCCTTTCGATCAAGCTACTGGCGAAATGATCAATGAAAACATTACAGAAGAAACTCACCAAGTAATGAAGAATCTTGAGGCAATCCTGTCAGCAGCAGGAATGACTTTCAGCAATATTGTGAAATGTTCTATTTTCATCAAGGACATGAATCAGTTCGCTACCATTAATGAAGCCTATGCCGTTTATTTCAAAGCGAACCCTCCAGCTAGAGAATGCGTTGAGGTGGCCAGATTGCCTAAAGATGTCAACGTAGAAATTTCGTGCATCGCAGTAGACATTTAATTCGAATAAATTTTAATTCATTGTAAATCACCAAGTCATTCTTAGTGATGGACTTGACTTTTGCGTATTTTTGCGGCCAAATTAAATTTCATGAGTGTTAGAGTAAGATTTGCCCCCAGCCCAACGGGAGCTTTACATATAGGAGGAGTAAGAACTGCCCTTTACAATTATTTATTTGCCAAGAAAAGCGGAGGCAAATTCATTATTAGAATAGAGGACACTGATCAAAACCGTTATGTTGAAGGGGCTGAAGATTATATTCTTAAGGCCTTGGAATGGTGTGGAATTACGCCAGACGAAGGGCCACAAAGTGGAGGCGATTTTGGTCCTTACCGTCAATCTGATCGAAAATCACTTTATAAGGAATATGCTGATAGGCTGATAACTGAAGGAAAAGCATATTATGCTTTTGACACGCCAGAAGAGCTTGATGAAATGCGCGAGCGACTCAAAGAAGCCCGCATGGCGAACCCGCAGTATAATGCCATCAGCAGAAATCAGATGAAAAACTCGCTGACAATGTCTGCCGAGGAGGTGAACCAGAAGCTAGAATCAGGCGAGCCTTACGTGATTCGTTTTAAGATGCCCAAAAATGATGACGTCCGCTTTAAGGATGTTGTTAGAGACTGGGTAGTGGTAAATACCACTACGCTCGATGATAAGGTGTTGATGAAGTCTGATGGAATGCCCACCTATCATTTGGCGAATATTGTGGATGACCATCTGATGGAAATTACACATGTAATTCGTGGCGAAGAATGGTTGCCTTCGGCTCCTTTGCACGTTTTGTTGTATGAAGCCTTTGGTTGGGAAGCGCCACAATTTGCTCACTTACCACTACTGCTCAAGCCGGACGGCAATGGCAAGTTAAGTAAGCGAGCTGCTGATCAATTGGGCTTTCCTATATTCCCATTGAATTGGGCCGACCCTGTGACGGAAGAGGTTTCTAAAGGCTTTAAGGAGTCCGGTTATTTGCCAGAAGCTTGTATGAACTTTTTGGCTTTGTTGGGTTGGAATCCAGGCACGGAGCAAGAAATGTTCACTATGGATCAGCTCATTTCTGAATTTTCTTTAGAGCGAATCAATAAGTCTGGAGCCAAATTCGACATTGAGAAAGCGAAATGGTTCAATCAGCAATACTTGAAAAATAAGTCGAATACCGATTTAGCTCAAATGCTGAAGGAAGAGAACAATGTTGATGCAGATATGGAGCTTTTAAGTGCCATTGCGGGCTCAATGAAGGAGCGAATTACCTTTGTTTCTGATATTTTAGAAAGTGGTGATTTCTTCTTTACTGTCCCAACAGCTTATGATGAGAAAACCGTAAATAAGAAATGGACGGCAGAAGCGGTTCAGAAATTGACTGAGTTCGCGGACGAAATAGCTAAGCATGAAAAGGTTAGTCCCGAAGAGGCAAAAGAAAAGTTTGTCGCGGTATTAGCAACGGACGACACTCCACTTGGGAAGATTATGCCTGCGTTGCGTTTGGCTTTAACTGGCGCTGGTGGCGGCCCAGACCTAATGGAGATTATCTCTATCTTGGGGACAGCAGAAACTGCCAATCGAATTAACAAGGCGATTGAGACCCTAAAAACGGCAAATTAAATTACCTCAGTTTTTATTATACCGAAGTAAACAACGATAACATGGCAAGGAAAAAGGAGAATAAGCAAAAGGATCAAAAACCGCGAGTGAATAAAGAGCTTGAGGGAATGGAAATTAAGATCGACTCCTTTGGAGAAATTCGTAACTCTTTGTCGATTGATAAAATCAATGAGTTTTTGAATAAGAATGTTGATGATAAGAAACTCCGTGATCGAGACGATCTGGATGAGATCAAGAGTAAAGAAAGTGATGAAGAGGAATAGAAATTCCTCTTCATTAAATTTTTTGAATCAATTAAATCTTCTTTTCAATACCTGAATAAAGGCTTCCATTTCATCGCCTTCAATGTCCCATTTTTTATTGTATGGTTGGGTTTTGGCTAGCGCTTCGTCCATATTGTTTGCAGTGTCAAGCTCTTCAAGAACCTTGGTCATTAGGGTTTGGTCACCTTCAAAAAGAGTTTTAGTAAACATAATGCGCTCGTTGAGGGTAAGTGTCTTTTCAAGTGGCTGCACATTGTTCTTTTTGAGTTTTTCCGCCAACGTTGGCGCATTGGTACTGCCATTAAAGCGATCGTTAATGGTTTCTTTACCATTTTCATGCTTGGCCGCAACAGTACTTTTCACCTCTAATGGTTCATTTATTTCTGGAGTAAATACGGGAGAAGGAGCTGGTTCAGCGGCTACTTCTTTTTGAAAAAGAAGATCAAGTTTATGTTCAGCTTTTAACTTTTTCAGAAACTCAATAGGCTCAGGAATTCCGAAGTGAGAACTCATTGAATCAAACAAATTACCTAGATAAGCAGGGTTGATCGGTGTCTTGGCTGTGTCGTGAATTAATTGGAATCCTTCCGTATGTGTCTTTATGTACCTCAGTTTTCCTTTAGGTAGGTTTTCTTTTTGTTGATCGAACCAATGGCTCAATACATATTTTTTGGGTGCGAAGGTCAATAGTATTGTCGCCTCAATCGCCTTGGCCAAAAGTGGCTCCAAATGCCCACGGCCAATACTAATATGGTTCGAAAGCGTATTCATGAATTCTTTGAGGGCCTTTTGTACTTCTTCCGCTTCGTAATTGAAGTAGGGGCTTCTTAATCGAGCCATTTCGGATTGCCATTGGGTGAACAGCGATTCGATAATGAATGAATTCACTTGTCTGACCTCCGTGAGGGCCATAATAGACTCTCCGCTTATTTTATTTTTTCCAGCAAAAAACTCAGTACATATGTCTGCAGCGGTGGCAGTAGAAAAACTCGAGATTGATTCTTGCTTTAGCTTGTAGCTCATGGCTTATTTCTTTTGTTTTGTAAATTAAAAATTATGGGACAGATCACTATTGAAAACCTGAACAATAAAGAGATTTCTAACACAGATAACTCTAAATCGGTACTGGATATTATTCACGAAAGCGGAATCGACTGGATGCACGCTTGCGGGAAAAAAGGCCGTTGTACCACATGTAAAATTATAGTAGTAGAAGGAGCAGACCAACTGAGTCCGATTGAAGAAACTGAGCAACTGCTTTTCGATGCAGGTAAACTTCAATCAGGTGAACGTGTGGCTTGTCAGGCAAAGTTACTGGGTGATGTGAAAGTTCGCGTAGCTGACAAAAATAAATTTCCTCACGTGACCTATACTGCATAACATGTTTATCGAGCCACAAGGTAAAATAGCAGGAGAGCATACATCAGGAACCATCGAGGTGGTTTGTGGCTGTATGTTTTCTGGAAAAACGGAGGAGCTAATTAGGCGCCTCCGTAGGGCTACTATTGCCAAACAGAATGTGGAGATCTTTAAACCGGCTATCGATACACGTTATGATGTGGAGAATGTAGTCTCCCACAACAATACCGTAATTAGGTCTACACCAGTGCAGTTCGCTTCGGATATTTTGCTGTTATGTGGTGAAAGCGATGTGGTAGGAATTGATGAGGCCCAATTTTTTGATGATCAAATAATTGATGTCTGCCGAACCATGGCCAATAATGGAAAAAGAGTGATTGTGGCTGGTTTGGACATGGACGCTCAAGGAAATCCTTTTGGGCCCATGCCTCATTTACTTGCAATTGCGGAATTTGTAACCAAATTACACGCCATTTGTACGGTAAGCGGCAGTCTGGCATCATTCTCATACAAACTTTCCGATTCTGAAAAGACGGTGGAACTGGGAGAGAAAGATATTTATGAGGCCCGAAATCGCAAATACTTCTACCAAGGGCTCGAAGAAAAAAAGAAGAATAAGAAAAAGTGATCAAACGCCTGTTTAGTCTGACTTTGGGAGCCATCATGCTTCTTGCAGTGCAAACCAGTTTTGCACAAGGTCAGATTCCAGTTTTCAATTGGCGGTCGCACATCAGTTATAATAATGTGATTGACATTGCTGCGGCAGGTGAACTGATTTACGCAGCTTCTCCCAATGGGCTTTTTTTTGTCGACTTATCCGAAAACTCTGTCAACCGACTGACTAAAAGTAACGGGCTTTCAGATGTGACTATAGGTGCCATTGGCTACGACCCCACTTCCAAAACATTGGTGATTGGTTATGCAAATGGGAATATCGATTTACTTTCAGACGATGGGGTTCACAACATTAGAACCGTTCTAGAAGCACCCACAACAACGAATAAGTCATTTAAGGATATTGCTTTCAATAATGGCCGGGCTTTCTTGTCTGGAGATTTAGGCATTATTGTTTTAGATCTTTCCTCTGAAGAGATTATTGAATCGTACCAGAATATTGGAGTGAATGGTGAAAGTGTAAGCGTATCAGAGATTGTTTTTTCGAATGACCGTATTTATGCGGCTAGCGAAAATGGCATTCTTTCTGTCAGCTTAGAGAGCGGTGTGAATCGTCAAGACTACAATAACTGGAGAAGAGATTTTACTGGGATTCCTTTTTCGAATATTCAAGAAGTGGGTGCTAAGCTTTATGCCAGTTCGGCCACAGATTTATTTGCTTTCGATGGCGGTAACTGGTCATATCAAGCTTCAGCCGAAGCTACGATTACTGCAATCATTTCTGATTCTGATTTACCCCTGATTTTAACCAATTCGGGTATTTTTGCTTTCGACAATAACCAGTTTAGCCAGCTTTATGTTTTTCCAAAACAAGGGGTGTTACGAAATGAATTATTGCTCTATCAGAATTATTGGTGGGTAGGAGATGGCTTTGATGGCTTACTCAGGGTGGAGCCTAACGGCCAACAATCGTTCAAGCCTTCAGGCCCAGCCAACGACAACACTTGGTTGATAGGGAAGAGTGAAGGACAAACGATAAAGCTTTCTGGTGGCTTCGATGAAAATCTATCGGCCTTAAATAGAGCTCCGTATTTCTCTTCCTTTTCGTTTGAAGAGGGCTGGAAGAACTCAGTCGTCATTAATAGTGCCGGTGACAGCATCAAAGATCTGGTAGACTTTGAGTTTATTAGTGTTGCTGGTGAGTCCTCAATGATATTGGCCTCTTTTACCGAAGGACTATATTCATACTCAGAAGGAAGCACCCGCTCAATAAGGGAGGTTTCATCCAATACCACTTTGAATGGAAGTGGGAAAATCACGGGCATGGCTAAAAGCGATAACTCGCTTTGGGTTACGGATTATGGAACATTGAACGTTCTCCACGAATGGAATTTTGAAGAAGATACTTGGCGTTCTTATTCCCTCACCAATTCCCGAGCAAGGTATGCTGTTTCACTGTTCATAGCGCCCAATGGTGATAAATGGCTGCCAATTGAGGATAGCCGTGGAGGCGGAATCTTGGTGTTCAATGAAACCAGTAACACCGAACGATATTTAAACACGAATGGTGGTCAAGGTGGTTTGCCTGGAAGTAAAATCACCGCTTTAACCTTGGATGACAATCAGTTTCTATGGGTAGGTACGGATGAAGGAATTGCTTTTTTCCCTAACCTGAATGCCATTCTTCAAGGGCAGGCATTAACGGCCAGTATTCCCATTTATGAAAATCGCCTTTTGCTTCGCGATGAAAATATTACTGCCGTGGCAATTGACCCCGCCAACCGCAAATGGTTCGGAACGAAGAATAACGGGCTTTGGCTTTTTAGCGAAACGGGTGAAGAATTAGTGCAAAGGTTTACCACCCAAAATAGCCCACTCATTTCGAATGCAATCACTTCAATTTATGTAGAAGAGATTTCGGGGGAAATTTTTGTTGGAACAGACAAAGGCTTGGTGTCTTTTAAAAGCGATGCTACCCTAGGCACTTTCGAGCACCAAAATGTAAAGATTTACCCTAATCCAGTACCACCAAATTTCGATGGCCAAATTGTAATCAATGGGCTGGTGAATAATGCTTCGGTAAAGATTACTGACATTTCGGGTAAGCTGGTAAAAGAAACCAAAGCGAATGGCAGCACAGCCATTTGGAACAGCCGTGATAATAGCGGAGCAAAAGTGAAAACTGGTGTGTACTTGGTGTTCAGTTCAAATGCCGATGGCACTGAAACCTTTGTTGGGAAAATAGTGGTAATCTAATGCTGCACCGCACCAGAGGCATAGTTTTAAGCTATATAAAATACAAGGAGACTTCTATTATCGTCCGAATTTTCACCGAAGCCTTTGGTATGCAAAGCTACATTGTGAACAGTGTTAGAAGCGCTAAGTCGAGAGGAAAGATGGCGCTTTACCAACCGCTCGGTTTACTTGATCTGGTGGTGTACCATAAAAACGGCAAAGACTTACAACGGATTTCGGAAGCTAAGTTTGGCTATGCGTACAGCTCAATTCCATTCAATCCTTTAAAAACAGGGATAGGAATTTTCCTTACCGAAATGCTCAGCAAAACGCTAAGGGAAGAATCTGAAAACGAAGAGTTATTCGATTTTGTGCATCAGGCCATGGTTATCTTCGATCATATGGAAACCAATGTGATTAATTTTCACTTACAGTTTTTGATGA
>CAXBPM010000171.1:0-7132 GCA_963977345.1 uncultured Roseivirga sp. | reverse complement strand
AAAGGTATTGCTTGTATTATAGGTACTGGCACAAACTCATGCCTTTACGATGGCAATAAAATCATTAGCAACGTACCTTCCTTGGGCTGGGCCATTGCCGATGAAGGTGGAGGAACCTACCTAGGCAAAACCTTGGTCACCGATTATTATAGAAAAGACATGCCCGAACATTTGAGGGTTATCTTCAAAGAGCGCTTCGGATTAAATAAAGACGGGTTTCTCACAGCTATTTATCAGGAACCCATGCCGGGTCGTTTTTTGGCCAGCTTCGCAAAGTTTATCAACGAGCACATCAGCGATCCGTACATGTATAAATTAGTGTACGATGCCTTTACCACCTTCATCACCAAAAACGTGGTAAAATATGAAGGCTACAAGGAAGTGCCTGTCCATTTTACGGGTTCGGTGGCTTATTACTTCAACAACATTTTACGAAAAGTGGCAGTAGACCAAGGCATTTACATCAAACACATTACTGAGCATCCTATTGCTGGGCTCACGCTTTTTCACCAATAAATAGAATTGGCCAATCGCAAATTGGTTTCTTTGCATAACCTGGAATTACAATAACAAACCCTATGAACATCACCGAATCAGAATCCAATTACAACTCGCTTGAAAATATGTCGGTAGCCGACTTGCTGACCAATATTAATAAAGAGGATCAAACGGTTTCCATAGCCGTGCAAAAAGTGATTCCTCAAATCGAAGCTTTGGTCAATCAGATTGTTCCTCGCATGCAAATGGGCGGAAGGATTTTTTACATTGGCGCTGGCACCAGTGGGCGTTTGGGTGTGGTGGATGCTTCGGAATGTCCTCCCACTTACGGGGTTGAACACGGTGTTGTGGTGGGTATTATTGCCGGTGGAGACACTGCCATTCGTATGGCAGTAGAAAATGCAGAAGATGATTCCAATCAAGCTTGGGAAGACCTTCAAGAACACATCATCAATCATAAAGACACAGTGATTGGAATTGCGGCTTCGGGCAGAACCCCCTATGTAATTGGTGGACTAAAAGAGGCGCGCAAAAACGATATCCTCACGGGTTGTATTGTTTGTAACCCAGACAGTCCTGTAGCTTGGGAAGCAGAGTTTCCGATAGAAGCCATTGTAGGGCCTGAGTTTATTACGGGCAGTACCCGCATGAAATCTGGCACTGCTCAAAAGCTTGTACTTAATATGATTTCTACTTCGGTAATGATTCAACTAGGCAAAGTGCAAGGTAACAGAATGGTCGACATGCAGCTTTCCAATAACAAGCTGGTAGACCGTGGCACAAGAATGATTATGGAGATGTTACAAATCGACAGCCCCACTGCAGAAAAGCTACTTAAAACGCATGGTTCCGTGAGAAAGGTGATTGACTTTGTGATGAACCAAGGGTAAAAAAAGCCCAAAGCCGTCTGCCTTGGGCCAATGAAGTATTAGAATTGTGTTGTTTTGAACTGATTGTTATTTCACTGCATATCTGAGAATGGTTTTAAGTTTTTCTTCTGCTGTTTTTCTTGGGTCGGAAATATAGATTTCATGATGCTGACCATTCATTTCTAGGTCATTTTCCTTCATGAAAGCGAAGATTTTCTCCAGCGTTCCGCGCTCGTCATAATACGAACCTATGTGTAATGCTTGTACCGATTTACCCTCGTGAATCGACTCAAACTTTAGCTGATGGTCATTGGCCAGCTTTCCTTCTTTCACCAATTGATCCGCTACCAATTTGAACTCCCCTTCTCCAACAAAATCGGGCATGCGGAACATGATTTCCCAAAACCATTCTTCTTGAGGAGTTTCTTCAAAAGGCAACTCTCCTTCCACCCACCAAAAGGCTTCCATCTTCGGAACGACAAAGTCCATTCCTTCATTTTTGTGGAAGAATTTGATACCATACACCAGCTTATATAAATCGTCAATGGCGGCTAAAAAAATGGGAGCGTTTGGTTCGGAATTGCCCTGAATGGTGATGTATTGATAAGGCTCCAGTTCTACCAACTGAGGATTGGCTTTTGCCTTATAATATTCTGGGTAGGCTTCGGTGAGGTTTAGTTTCGACATGATCATAGGGTTCTATTTTTGGCTTAAAAAATTGATTATGCATCAAAGTAAATGGCCACTAGTGACAACCCTATGTCAGTAGATTTTAGAAAAGGTTGATTTTTTTATTTCATTAAACCGAATAACACTTCCTCAGCTCTTCAATCCGTTCCCTTACCATGTCTGTAAGTTTTGATGGAGAAATGATTTCGACAGCATCACTTAAAGTGAGCAACCATCGAGAGGTGTAGTTTAGGCTCGGGGTAAGAAATTTCATTTTGATGTGCGTTTCGCCCACTTCCTCGCTCACAAAACCCTGACTGTATTTCTGTTCCGAAATGTAGCGCGCTACGGTTTTGTCAATGTTAACTACTACTTCTTGCAGATCCGTGCTAAAAGCAATTTCCTCTAAAAACTGACCAAAGCTCGGTTGGTGATCGGTGCCATAAGTTTCGTCTAGCTTCTCCAGTTTCACTAAACGATCGACCCGAAAATCTCTAGGGGCTTGCCTCAATCTGCAATAAGCAAGCAAATGCCACCTTCCTGCATAAAACACCAATCCAATGGGTTCAATATCTCGGTTCGTAAAGTCACCCGAAAAATTAGAGTAATACCGAAAGCGCAACACTGATTTATCAATCAAAGCCTGCTGAATAGTGGCTAAAAAGTTATTGGGAAAGCCCTCCTTCTCAACCTGAGGCAAATGCCGAACAACAATTTGAGATTCGAGCTTTTCGATTTCATCCTTTTCGTTGCTTTTCAATACCGATTTGATTTTCAACATCGCCTCCGTAAAATTCCTCTTGATAGACACATCGGTTTGTCCCTCAATTAGCTTGGCTCCCAATACCAAAGCGTTTGCCTCTTGCTGAGTAAACATAACCGGAGGTAAATGATAACCGTCCATAATGAAATAGCCTTTTCCCGCTTCCGCACCTATGGGCACTCCTGCGTCTTCCAAAGCACGCACATCGCGATAAACTGTTCGTAAGCTGATCTCAAAACGATTGGCAACCTCCTGAGCAGTAACCACCTTCTTAGATTGAAGTTGGACAAGAATTGCAGTAAGTCTATCAATACGGTTCATATGGTATATTGCGCAGGCAAAAAATTAGTTAAACGAAGATAATGAATGTCGGCTATAAGACACTTCTCAGAAAATGTAAAACAATTCATACAAGGTTTTAAACGGTTATTGAGAGCAGAAAGATAATGACTATCATTGCCCTTCATGTTAGTTAACCATTTGATCTTTTTTGGCTGCTGGGTATTGTTTTATACAATCCATAGCCTGTTAGCATCAAACGGTTTCAAGAGCAAAATCCCATTAAACCAAAGGGCCTATCGTCTGGTTTACAGCCTTTTTTCTACCCTCAGTTTTGCTTTTATTTTACTATTAGGAGCTAGTATCTACAGTGGTTTTGTTTTACCTCCCAATCCAGCTACAACGTATTTTGGCTTAATGATAGCAACTTTTGGCCTTTTTGTCATTAAACGGTCATTTAGAAATTACGGTCTTCGTGTATTTTTAGGTTTGAAAAAAGAAACATCATCGGACCAAACACTAAAAAAAGATAAGCTTCAATCTAAAATACGACACCCTTTATACACTGGCACTATTCTGCTTTTTCTAGGCTACTTTATCTACAACCCGCTTTTGGTCAACCTTATCAGCTTAGTCGCGCTGCTTGCTTACCTTCCTTTTGGTATTCGATTGGAAGAAAAAAAACTCATTCAACAATTTGGGGATGAATATCTTCAGTATAAGAAGGATATCCCCGCACTTTTTCCAAAGATCAAATTCTCATGAAACGACAAACAATTGTAAAGTTAGCTTCTGCTATCGCTATTTCAGGTGTTCTACTGGTCATAGGCACACTACTTTCTCGCTTAATTTTCCGTATTGAAACCTCTGATAAAAACACCCTTCTCATAATTGGTTTCACTATGATGCTTTTGGGCACACTCTGGAAAGTGGTCATGGAAATGAATAACAAAGAGGACTAAAGTCTGTTCTTGGAACAAAATTCATCAAGCTTTGTTCTGCTCCTATGCACACCATTGAACCTCATTACGGCTGGCTGAAATACTATAATGTAGCGGAAGACGTGAACTCTCCTTACGATGGGAAAAGCTACAATTTCGATTTGTATTCGGACACCATCTATGGCTACTACATTGATCCACACTGGGATTTTATGGGTTCGGAAACGCTCTACATTAAAGTGCTTTATGCAGATTATGACCAGGGCTATATGGTGATCGAATTTATTGGTGAATGGAATGATGCGCTGAACAATGACATTATGCACCTCAAGCGAAACATCGTTGATCACTTCAATTTGTTGGGCATTAATAAGTACATTTTAATTGGTGAAAACGTACTCAACTTCCACGGCTCTGATGATAGCTATTACGAAGAGTGGTTTGAAGATGTAGAAGACGGCTGGATATGCGGCATCAACTTCAGGGACTTTGTAATTGATGAAATGAAAGTATTCAATATTGACAACTACTTGAACTTTGGCGGTGACCTAGATATTGAAAACTGGCGGACGCTAAAGCCGGAATTTTTATTCGAAAAGGTTAATTTGATTATTAGCCGTAGAATTGACCTTCTCTGACTTCTTAGATAGCGTCAATTTTTTAGGCGCTGGAGTTTCTTCTTTTTTAACTGGGTTGATCTCTGCAATTTGAGAAACGAGGTACCTTCTATTATTCGCCAGGTCCAAACATAAAGCCCGTGTTCTTTTCACTTCCAGCTTTCTGAATTTTCTCTTCCTCAAGAAGAACTCTTCCCCAATAGCCACGGATTCCAAGATCGGCTTTGGGACTGCATTGGCATCGTACTGCGCTAGTACAATAACCAGTTTAGGGTCAGCCGCAGTGCTCGCTTTGGGGTTCTTCATGTGTTTGGCCAAAACGCGAAGTACATCATCAGGGAAAATGCTCGGATTCAGCATTGGTAGCATTAATTCCTGAAACTTATTCTTCCATTGAACACCATGCGGTAATTGCCGAGAGCGCGGTTTGTGAACCACCCTATGCGCCACTTCGTGGATGTAGGTAATCAGAAATTGATAGGCGTTCAAGTCTACGTTTACCGTTACCGTATGGGATTGCTCTCGTGGATCATAACGATAATCGCCAAGCTTCGAAAGCCTCTTTCTACTTAGTCTAAATTGAAAAGGGTAAAGTTCCCAAAGCTTAATGCAATATTCGATTGCGGCTTCGGGAACTTTACCCTCCAACTTTGACCGTACGTTTTTCACTATTTCTGTCTGAAAACGAGTTTCATTGGTACTCCATCAAACTCAAAATGCTCTCTCAGTTTATTCTCTAAGAAGCGCTCATAAGGCTCCTTAATGTACTGCGGAAGATTACAGAAAAACGCTATAGTTGGCGTCCTGGTAGGCAACTGTGTGATGTACTTGATCTTAATGTGCTTTCCTTTTAAGGCTGGCGGTGGGTAATGATCAATCTCGCGAAGCATCACGTCATTCAGTTTTGAAGTGGTGATTTTACGTTCACGATTTTCATTTACCTTAACGGCCAATTCTATCGCCTGGAAGATTCTTTGCTTTTCAGTAACCGAAGTAAAAATCTTAGGAATCCAAGTCAGCTGACCTAGTTTATCATCCAAATCGGCCGTGAATTTCTTCATGGTATTTGAATCCTTTTCGATCAAATCCCACTTGTTGATCATTAGCATAATGCCCTTGCGGTACTTTATTGCTAAACTAACAAGGTTCATGTCTTGCGCTTCTAATCCACGTTCAGCGTCAACCATAATCACACAAACATCTGAATCTTGTAAAGCCTGCAACGCACGCATTACAGAATAAAATTCGATGTCTTCGTGAACCTTTGATTTTTTTCTAATTCCGGCCGTATCGGTTAGAATGAAATCCTGACCGAATAAATTATAGCGAGTGTTGATCGAGTCACGCGTAGTTCCAGCTACATCAGTTACGATCGTTCTTTCTTTTCCTAATAAGGCGTTAATGAATGAAGATTTTCCAGCGTTCGGACGTCCTAAAATTGCAATTTTAGGAATTCCATCATCTGGACCTTCAATACCATCTTCTTCAAAATGTTTCACCACTTCGTCCAAGAGCTCTCCTGTTCCTGCGCCACTGGCGGCAGCAATAGGAAATATATCTCCCAAACCCAGTGCGTAAAAATCATTGGCCATGTAATGGTAATCGGTATTATCAGCCTTGTTGGCCACTACCAAAACCGGCTTACCTAAACCTCTTACGATCCTCGCAAATTCTTTATCCAACGGGTTTAAACCCGAATGGCAATCCGTCATAAACAGAATTACCGAAGCTTCACTCATGGCCTCGGCCACTTGCGTTCTGATGGCTCCTTCAAACACATCTTCAGAACCAGTAACATAGCCACCAGTGTCAATCACCGTAAAATATTTACCGATCCAATCTGCGTAACCGTAGTGTCTGTCGCGGGTAACGCCACTTTCGTTATCCATTATCGCCTGTCTTCTTTCTACCAAACGATTGAATAAAGTCGATTTACCTACGTTAGGCCTCCCTACAATTGCAACTATATTTGCCATTTCTATTAATTATCAATTTGTGATTGAGCTTCAAATTAGCTCGTGTAACCAAAGCGTTTTAGTTTCGCTTCCTTTTTTCGCCAGTCTTTCTCTACTTTCACATGGGTTTCGAGAAAGATCTTCTTCCCAAAGAAAATTTCCAAATCTTCTCGTGCTGCCGTACCCACTTTTTTAAGCGACTCCCCTTTATGCCCAATCACGATCCCCTTTTGGCTATCGCGTTCTACATAAATATCGGCCGAGATACGAATAATGTTTTCGTCTTCTTTAAAAGACGTGGTCACCACCTCACAGCTGTAAGGAATTTCCTTTTTGTATTGTTTGAATATTTTTTCACGGATCATTTCATCTACGAAAAAACGTTCTGGTTTATCGGTTAAAGTATCTTTTGGGAAATAAGCGGGGTGCTCCGGCAAGTGCTCAATAATTTTCTCGAACACGCCTTCAATTCCAGTATTTTCTAAAGCCGAAACCATTACTACATCATGGAAGTCCATGAGCTCCCTCCAATAGGCTACTT
>CAXBPM010000170.1:0-7162 GCA_963977345.1 uncultured Roseivirga sp. | reverse complement strand
TTCTCCGAATCGGCATACACGAAAATGGGGTGGTTGTACTCTTGGTCGAAGCCAATATACAGCCCCTTCCTTTCTACCTTATTCTCAAACTGGTCTAATACTTCAGAAGCCATTTCAACGATGTCAAAATGTTCAAAGTGCATTTTAGTTTCTCCTAATTCAATTTGGGAAAGGGTGAGTAAATCATGAATCAGAGCATCTAGGCTGTCCAAGCTTTTTGCCGCCCTTTTTAAAAACTTGATTCTTACGGTGCTGTCATCAATTGCACCATCCAAAAGCGTATGCACAAAGCCCTGCGCAGCAAATACTGGGGTCTTTAATTCGTGGCTCACATCTGCTAAAAACTCCCTTCGAAAAGTCTCCACCTTTTTAAGTTCTTCAATCTCCCTTTGCCTCCCCATAGCATAGGTGAAGATCTCCTGATTAATCCTTTTTAATGGATTAAGGTGTTTACGCTCTTCTTCCTCTTCGATAAATGAGAAATTCTTCCTACGTATTTTATTCAGTACCTCATAAATCTTACTGATTTCCTTAAAAACCAGAAACTCGAAGGTTATGTAGGTGAAAATATAGGAGGCCGCAAACGAAATCAGGCCCCCAATAATGAGTGCCTGAACTGGTATTTCCGAAACCAAAGACAGAAAAGCTGTGGTTATAAGGCCTACAACAAAGGCCAAAAGCAATGCAACTGCCTTGGAATTAAAAAGCATTATTAATTAGATTCAAACTTATAGCCCACTCCTTTGACGGTGGTAATGTATCCATCTCCTATTTTTTCCCGCACCTTTCGGATGTGAACATCCACAGTTCTGGCCAAAACATACACATCTGTTCCCCAGATGTTCTGCAATAAGTCATCACGACTGAAAACTTTGTTAGGATTTTGAGCAAGGAAATAAAGCAATTCGAACTCCTTTTTAGGAAGCGTAAATTGGTTGTCAAGTATCGTTACCGTATAACTTGTTTTGTCAATCGTAAGATCTCCAACAGTTACTTTTGGTGTAGATTTTCCCTTCTTTTCTTTTCTGAAATGAGCGCTGATACGACTCATTAAAGCACGAGGCTTAATTGGTTTGGTGATGTAATCATCGGCACCAGCATCAAATGCGGCCACCTCAGAATACTCTTCAGCCCTAGCCGTTAAGAACGTAATATGAGCATTCACCATTTCAGGCAGCTCTCTAATTTGTCGACAAGTTTCTACTCCATCTTGGTGGGGCATCATAATGTCTAACAACACCAATTCTGGTTGAAATGCCTTTGCGATTTGCACCCCCTTTATACCATCTTCGGCTACTTTCACTTCGTAGCCCTCTTTTACAAGGTTGTATTTTAGTAGTTCAAGGATATCCGGATCATCGTCTACCACTAGTACTCGGTGGTTTTGCTTAGCACCCATAATTCAAAAATTAGTATTTACCTCAGTTCGATATGAGCAAATATATCTAAAAATTAAGAGCACAATCTCAAAAAAAGCAGATTTACTGAACAATCGACAGTGGATGTCGCAGGTTCTTTACACTCTTGACGTCAACTTCTAAATAGCCGACAAATATTTTGGCTTGAAACTTTAAAGGGATCTTATTTAGGTCGTCCGACAACCACACCTTTAAAGTGTTATCTTCTTCAAAAAGGCCATCCTTTTTCATAATCGGAACCAGAATCAAGGCATTCACCTTTCCCAGTTTAGTTTTCACTACTTCCCTCCCCATAAACTTAATACTGAAGGGCTTTTCCTTGTCGTCAAAAAAGGTATTGATGGTGATGATCTCACCTACTTTGATTTGATCAAAATCAATCATCCGCAAATAATAGTAACCACTCACCATGTCTTGCATTTCATTGGTGGTCATATTATGCTCAATTTTTTCTTTGAGCTGCCTGTTCTCTTTCTCAAGTTTAGCAACAGTCACTCTCTTCTCGCTCTGATCGAAATAAAGAATTTCGTTTTTACGGAATCTGCCTTCAGAAATAAATCGGTAGAATTGGTGAGGTACAAATCGGGTAGTATCGAAATAAGTACCCCAGTTATCTCTCACTGGTGAAAAGAAGTCGAAAATCCCTGATGTGTTTGCAAAGACATCAATTTTGAAAGTCGGCCTACCTTTCATGGTATAGATAATGTCGCTAATCTTCAACTGAGCTTCTGCGGCTTTTATAAAACCAACTGTTGCTTTTAGCTCAATTTCTTCGCCTGAATTAAAAGGCCTTTCCTTGGCTAGCGGATAACCTTGAGCGGTCATTTCTAAAGAAAAAGTCGATAAGAAAAATATTAGGAGTAAGTGCTTCATTCCATTTTTTATACTCCCTTTGACAAACGCCATACCAAAAACTCAGATTATAGTGAAAGATACTTCGATTTAAGGTACTCAAGATAACGTTTTAAATCACCTTGATACTTCAAATTTAATTCGTCCCGCAACACTTGTTGCTGTGAATTATACCTTAAATAAGACATAAAGAATGTATTATTCGGGACATAAGTCTTAAAAAATCCTTTATACACTTCTGACTTAAAACCCAGTGTGTCAAAGTTTGTTCTGATCTGATCAATTTTATTTTTCTTCAATTCCTTTTTCTCCGCTATTGGCAAATCTTTCATTGAAGCATAAAGCGTATCCAACGATTTAGCAGCCTCAAGAATATAAGCTTTGAAGAGCTCTTCGTCTGCAATTTCGCTTTGGTATTGAAGTACTTCTGGAGCACCTTCTCCATATTTGGAAGCGAGGTACATGATAGCACCCCTGTCGCCAATAAACGAAGCCAGGTTTTCATTAAACGTAACTGAGTCTTTAACGAATAAGGTACCATGGGTAAGTTCATGGATAAGTAAACTTGCTAAATCTCCTTCAGAACGGTTCAGCATATTGGAGAGAATTGGGTCTTTGAACCAACCCAAAGTAGACCAGCCTCCAGCAGTTCTCACCCCAACATCTAAACTATCTTTCTCTTTAATTTCATTGGCCAAATCCACCGCCTTTTGACGATCGAAAAATCCTTTATAGGGAAAATTGCCTACAATTGGGAACTTCCAGGTTTTAGGCGTGAAGCTGTAGGGGTCGCAGGCCGTTACCACATACATGGATGCTTTGCCCTGCTGATCAAATATTTCAGTATAGTTTTCAGAGTAATTAATTCCAAGTGAATCGAAAGCAAAAGATCTGATTTGATTTACTAAAAGTGCCTTTTGCCTAAGCGAATCTGGAGTAGATGGATTAGCAATGAACTCACCTAGCGGAACTGTGTTATTCACTACATGCAATTGCCCTTTCAATTGAAATAAGCCATATCTGATCAACTGGAAGTTCCAAATGCAAAAGACGATGATCAATGCGATCACTCCTAAACCAATTCTTTTTAACCACTTCTTCATACCAAATATTCACACGAAAATAAGCCTTATTTATTGAAAAGTTGAGTTGTGAATTGAAACCATTCCCACTATCTTCACAAACTATTCTGAACAAAATACCCAATCAATAATGAGTGATAAGTCTGAAAAATTAAAAGCATTACAATTAACCATAGATAAACTCGAAAAATCTTACGGCAAGGGTGCTGTAATGAAACTGAGTGATGATAAGGTGGTTGATTTGCCTTCTATCTCAACCGGTTCTTTGGGATTAGATATAGCCTTAGGAATTGGCGGAATTCCTCGTGGAAGAGTTGTTGAAATATATGGCCCAGAGTCTTCTGGTAAAACCACCCTCGCCATGCATTGTATTGCTGAAGCGCAAAAAAAGGGAGGTCTAGCCGCTTTTATTGATGCGGAACATGCCTTTGATAAAGGCTATGCGGAAAAATTAGGCATCGATACTGAAAATTTACTCATCTCTCAACCAGACAACGGTGAGCAGGCGTTAGAGATCGCTGAGCACCTTATTCGCTCTGGCGCCATAGACATTATAGTAATTGACTCCGTGGCAGCCTTGGTTCCTAAAGCGGAGCTAGAAGGAGAGATGGGCGATAGCAAGATGGGACTTCAAGCTAGGCTAATGTCTCAGGCCTTGAGGAAATTAACAGGAACAATCAATAAAACAGGATGTTGCTGTATTTTCATTAACCAGTTGAGAGAGAAAATTGGTGTCATGTTCGGAAACCCAGAAACAACTACGGGTGGTAACGCACTAAAATTCTACGCTTCTGTAAGACTTGATATTAGAAGAATTGGGCAGATTAAAGAAAGTGCCGACAATATTCTAGGTAACAGAACGAGGGTTAAGGTAGTGAAGAACAAAGTAGCACCTCCATTCAAAGTAGTTGAGTTCGATATCATGTATGGCCAAGGGATTTCTAAGGCTGGTGAAATAATCGACATTGGTGTTGAAATGGAAATTGTGAAAAAGGCAGGCTCTTGGTTCTCCTACAATGGAGAGAAACTTGGTCAAGGTCGTGATTCTGTTAAGTCCTTAATTGAGGATAATCCAGAGCTAATGGACGAACTGGAAAGAAAAATCAAAGCCAGAATAAATGGTGAAGATGTAGCTGAAGAAAAACCAGCAAAAAAATAACAACCAACAAAAAGTAAAAAGGCCGAATTGCATAATGCAATTCGGCCTTTTTTTTATGCCTTAGTTTGGCTAATTAACCCGCTCTCATGGCCTCCACTGGATCTAATCGAGCCGCCTTGGCAGATGGCACTATTCCAGAAACCACTCCAATTACAGACGACACTACCACACCGAGTAATACATTTTTCATACTAAGCGAAATTTCAAGTCCGCCTGCTGGAATAAACGTAAGGAAATACACAATCAAAACTCCCATTGCTCCTCCAATAAGACAGAGGAAAATGGCCTCGAATAGAAATTGGAAAAGGATAAAGTAGTTTTTGGCCCCCAATGATTTTTGAATTCCGATGATTTTGGTTCGCTCTTGAACCGAAACGAA
Organism: uncultured Roseivirga sp.; assembly: GCA_963977345.1. Taxonomy (GTDB): domain Bacteria; phylum Bacteroidota; class Bacteroidia; order Cytophagales; family Cyclobacteriaceae; genus Roseivirga. The sequence goes on along the minus strand of CAXBPM010000170.1, from coordinate 2,272 downwards.
CATGATGTTCATGATACCGAAACCTCCTACCAGAATTGAGAACCCACCTATAATCCAACCTGCGTAGCCAACAATATCAAATACTTGTCCGATGGCATCTGCAATGGCTTCTGGTCGGTTCAATGCAAAGTTTGATTCTTCTTTTGGTTTCAACCCCCTTACTTTCCTTAGCATACCCTCCATTTCATTTTGGAGTTCCACCAAGCCAATATCTTCTACATAACCTTTAGCGGCAATCGAAGGACTCACACCAAACTTGCCCACATAGAACATCTTGGTGAACATTTTATAGGGAATATAGATTCTTTCATCACTACTTGGCGTACCTAAAAGGCTTTTACCTTCTTTTGCCAATACACCAATCACTACTAATTTCTGACCTCGGCTCGTAATGCTTTTACCAATTGGAGATTCGAAAGGAAATAAGGATTTAGCCACCTCATCACCAATAATAGCCACGTTTCGCCCACTTTCAATCTCATTTGCTGTAAAATAGCGGCCATTTAGGATATCAACCTCATATACATCCTTGTACTCGTTGCTTACTCCATAAATGTTAATACTATTAATGCTACTACTTTTATACTTCATAGTACTGCTTCGAGTACCAAAAAAAGCGACATTACTGGCATTCTTTAAGTTCGACTTTAAGAATTCGAACTCATCATAAGTATTTGAAGGCCTTCTGAAATAGATATAAAAAGGAACATTGGGATCGCGCTGTACAAAATTCATTTTATCAACAGTCACAACATTTGACCCCAAAAAGGAAAAACTGTCTTTGATATTCTTCTCCAGTGAGTCCACTACAGTAAACACCGCTATAATTAACATGATACCAATAGTTACCCCCAATAAGGAGAGCATTGTTCTAAGTAAGTTGGTTGACAGTACTTGCCAAGCAAACCTAATGCTTTCTCCAAGTAGCTTTAAAAACATTCCCACGTGTTGCGTATTTTAAATTAGTGACTTCTGTAGTTTCTTAACAAACGCAAAGAATCGAAAAAAGTAAACAGCTATCAACGCATTTTGGTTAAAAAGATCATTCTTGTTCTTGATCGGGTTTTTGTCCGCCTGAATGGCCAGACCTTTTATCCCTAAAATGAGATTATCAAAAGCTATTGTCGATTACACAATTATATACTCCCCTCACCTATGACACTCAGTCATTTATTATTATCTTTGCCAGCTATTTGAAAAAACGCAATTAACGCTAGTAAATAAAGAATGAAGTTATCAGCATTTAAATTCGAGCTTTCTGAAGATAAGATTGCAAAGTATCCTACCGAAAACAGAGACGAGTCAAAATTAATGGTTTTGCATCGCGATACCGGAGAGATAGAACACAAGATGTTCAAGGATATTGTAGATTATTTTGAAGAAGGTGATGTGCTGGTGAACAACGACACCAAAGTTTTCCCTGCGCGTCTTTATGGCCAGAAGGAAAAAACAGGTGCGAAAATCGAGGTTTTCTTGCTCAGAGAGCTGAACCCAGAAATGCATCTTTGGGATGTTCTTGTTGATCCTGCTAGAAAAATCAGAGTAGGTAACAAACTCTATTTTGGAGAAGGCGAATTGGTGGCCGAGGTAATCGACAACACTACGTCAAGAGGTAGAACTATTCGTTTCCTTTTTGATGGAACTGACGAAGAATTTTACAAAACCATCGACACTTTAGGCGAAACTCCGCTTCCACGTACTATCACGAGAGAAACAGAGCCAGAAGATAGAGAGCGTTTTCAAACCATTTATGCTAAGAACATAGGTGCCGTAGCTGCTCCAGTAGCTGGTCTGCACTTCACTAAGCAGGTGATGAAACGCATGGAGATTAAAGGTATAGACATCGTTTCTGTAACACTCCATATCGGTTTAGGTACTTTCCGTCAAGTAGATGTAGAAGACCTGACCAAACACAAAATGGATTCTGAAAACTACGCTATTCTTCAATCTACTGCCGATGCTGTAAACAAAGCATTAGACAATAAGAAAAGAGTATGTTCAGTGGGAACAACTTCAATGCGTGCTTTAGAATCATCAGTATCAGCTGGTGGTCGTTTAAAAGCCAACGAAGCTTGGACTGACAAATTCATTTTCCCTGAATATGAATTCAAAATCTGTAACGCTTTGATTACGAACTTCCATTTACCAGAATCTACTTTGCTAATGCAAGCAGCAGCTTTTGGTGGTTATGATAAAGTAATGAATGCTTATAAAGTAGCTCAAAAAGAAGGATATAGATTCTTCAGCTATGGCGATGCCATGTTGATTATCT
>CAXBPM010000169.1:0-7174 GCA_963977345.1 uncultured Roseivirga sp. | reverse complement strand
ATGGATATGATGCTGATTCAGCAAGCCATGCAAATGCTGACAAAGCAATATAAGGAACGCTTTGTCGTCAAAATTGGAGAACATATTCACACCATTCCAACAGCCGAAACGGCTTACTTTTTCAGCCAAGAAAAGGCCACTTACCTTCAAACTAAAGAGAAGAATCGCTACATCATCGACTATACCATGGAACAAGTGGAGCAGTTGGTTGACCCACAGAAATTCTTCCGCATTAACCGTAAATACTTGGTTTCATTAGAGGCGGTGAAGGACATTATCACCTACTCCAATTCTCGTCTCCGACTTATTTTAATTCATACAGACGAAACCGATGCGATTGTAAGTCGAGACAAGGTGCAAGATTTTAAAAAGTGGCTCGACCGCTAATGTCTTTTTACCGTATATTCGGGCATGCGTATTTTACTATTCTCATTTCTAATTGTTCTTTCAGCTTCTCTTAGCGCTCAAAACCTAAAAGGAAATTGGCTTTTGGCTTACATCAAGGCCATTCCACCAGAAATGGAGATGGGGGAATTGAAATACACAGAAGATGGTTTTGGTGATGAAAAAGCATTTGTAGAGCCGGGCTTAATGCTTTTGACAGTTTTGTCTGATACCAAGGCAGAAAGTTTTTACTCAGACGTAAAAGAGAGTTGGACAGTGATCAATGATGGAGCCAAAGTGAGGTTTGAATCATTACAAGACACTCTTTATGGAAGCGTCAACAAAGAGGGAATGCTGGTGCTAAAATCTACCATCGATGAAAACCCAACGACTGACTATTTCTTTGCGCATTATACTCCAGAAGCCGCTCCAGTAGAACTCTCAAGCACTTCTTGGAAAGGCAACGGAAACTCTGGTTTCTTCCAGAATAAAACTTTTGAATTCAGGGCCAATGACCAACTCTTTATTTGGGATAATGGCAAAAGAGAAGAGCGAGAGTTTTATGTTCATGAATTGGGTAATTACTGGGCAATCGAGTTTTCTTCAGAAATACTTACCTCGGGTTTCGGCATGATCTACATTGAAAAAGGGAGTAGCAAAACCCTTTCGGGAGTTGCCTATTTGAGTTTAGAAGAAGATAAACTTCCTGTCAGGTCACAAGTGAGCTTTACTAAGCTATAAACTCCGGTTGAACCCACTCTAAATCATTGGTTTTTAGAGCCTAAATTACCAAAGTAAATCTTTGAGCAAATGCTAAAGCGAAGGTTTTCTCACTACCTTCGCAGCCCTTATGTCAATCGTCAGAAAAGTAAAATCGGTAGAAAAAGTTTTTGCCGCCCTTGAGCAAGAAATGAACACCCTGCGCGATAATAGCGGGCTTCATTGTGTTTCGGGCTGTGGTAAATGCTGCTTCAAAGCTGATATTGAGGCAACTCCCCTAGAGTTTCTTCCATATGCTTTTCACCTTTTTCTGACCAAGCGCATTGATGAATTTTATCAGAATCTGCTGACGAATGAAAGTTCAATGTGTACGCTATTCAATCCTGTTAAAGATTCTCTAGACAAAGGAGGGTGCTCACAATATGCTTACCGCGGCTTAATTTGTCGCCTTTTTGGTTATTCGGCTACACGCGATAAAAACGGGAAGGCTCAGTTCATTACCTGTAAACTAATGAAAGCAGGGCAGGCAGATACCATTGCCAAAATTGAGAAAGACATAGAAGACGGTATTCCTGCACCAATGATGAGCGACTATTATTTCAGGCTCCGAAGCATCGATACCGAATTAGGGACCAGAATGATGCCTATTAACCAGGCCATTCGTCAAGCCCTAGAGGTAGTAATGAGTTATTACGCCTACCGTAAACCACCTGCGGGCTACGGAAAGTTGAGCGCTTAATGGGTTTAAAGTCAATAGAGCATGTTCTATTTTTTAAATTCCTGAATAAAACCGTTGTCCATTCCAAACTTTTGATTTCCTTTGTCCCTCATTTCAGAATGAAAAACGAAGCGAACATATCACCAGCCATAAACATGACACTCCCTGTGTCTGAGGTTGCTGTGTATACACCTAAGTTTTTTAGGCGCTAGTCGCCTCATATATATAGACTACCTATGCGGTAGTCAAGTCCCCAATATTACCTATATTCTTTTCTAAATTTTAAATCATATTTCCTTTTGGGATTTTTGAAAACAACAATCTGTTTTCTCGATCCAGAATTACAGTGAAAATGGAATCAACAAAGTTCATAATAAGGGTAGCTACAGAAGAAGATACCCGCTTTACAGACGATATTATTGAAGAAATCGCCAATTCTGCCAAAATAAGAGGTACTGGAATTGCGCGAAGAACCCCCGAATATGTGTCCCTAAAAATGCGTGAAGGTAAGGCCGTAGTGGCGGTAACGGAAGCAGGAGAGTGGGCAGGTTTCTGCTACATCGAAGTCTGGAGTCATGAGAAATTCGTGGCCAACTCAGGACTGATCGTAGCAAATCAATTTCGTGGATTAGGTTTGTCAAAACGTATTAAGGCAGCCGTGTTTAGGTTGTCGAGGAAGAAATATCCTACAGCAAAAATCTTCGGGCTTACTACAGGTGCAGCGGTGCTAAAAATCAACTCCGAATTGGGTTATAAACCCGTGGTGTATTCTGAATTGACCCAAGACGAGGATTTCTGGAAGGGCTGTCAAAGTTGCGTCAATTACGAGATACTAAAGTCTAAAAACAGGTCAAACTGTATTTGTACTGCCATGCTGTTCAATCCGGAATGGGAGAAGAATGTAAAGCCTAAAAGAACCCAATGGGTGGAGCGCGAGTTGGATAAAGATTTCAACTTGTTCGAACGTTGGGTAAATTTTAAGAAGAATATTTTGTTGAAGGCGGAAGCCAAAAGAAAGAAAAATAATGAATAAGAAGAAAGTAGTTTTAGCCTATAGCGGAGGGCTCGACACCTCTTATTGTGTAAAATATTTAAGTGAAGAACGTGGTTTAGAAATTCATTCGGTGTTAGTGAATACGGGCGGTTTTTCTCAGAAGGAGCTAGACGAAGTTGAAAAGCGCGCCTACGCAATGGGGGTGACTAGCCATAAAACGATCGAAGAGACTTCGAACTACTATTCAAGCGTAATTAAGTACTTGATTTTTGGCAACGTGCTGAAAAACAGTACTTATCCACTTTCTGTAAGTGCCGAAAGGGTAAGTCAGGCCATGGCCATTGCCAAATATGCCAAAACGCTCAACCCGGAATATATCGCGCACGGAAGCACAGGCGCAGGAAACGACCAAGTACGTTTCGATATGATTTTCCAAACCTATTTACCTGATGCGGAGATCATCACACCTATTCGTGATATGCGACTTTCGAGGGAAGAGGAGATCGCCTATTTGCAATCGAAAGGTGTAGACATGGACTTTTCAAAATCTGCTTACTCAATCAATAAAGGCCTTTGGGGAACATCTGTTGGTGGAAAAGAAACGTTGAGTTCTAAAGGTTATTTACCAGAAGAAGCTTGGCCAACCCAAGTGACGAAAACAGTAGAAGAAGATTTAGAACTTGGCTTTGTAAAAGGTGAGTTGAAATCGATAAACGGAACAGAGTTCACGCATTCATATGAAGCCATTCAGGCTTTAGAGAAAATCGCTGCACCATTTGGCATCGGTCGCGATATTCATGTAGGCGATACCATTATTGGCATCAAAGGAAGGGTTGGTTTTGAAGCTTCGGCTGCCATCCTTACCATCAAGGCACACCAGGCTTTGGAAAAGCACATTCTCACCAAATGGCAAATTTACTGGAAGGACCAAGTAGCTGCTTTTTATGGCAACTGGCTGCACGAAGGGCAGTTTATGGACCCAGTAATGCGTGATTTAGAATGCATGATGGAAAGCAGTCAGAAATTTGTGACGGGGAAAGCATTTTTCAAGCTTTTGCCTTACCGTTATCAACTGATTGGAATTGAATCTGAGCACGATCTGATGTCGGCCAAATTTGGCAACTACGGAGAAATGAACAATGCTTGGACGGGCGATGACGTAAAAGGCTTCGCAAAGATTTTTGGTAACCAAAGTGCCATTTACCACCAAGTAAATCAAGGAAATGATTAGAGCAGGAATAGTTGGAGCAGCAGGCTACACAGGAGGTGAGTTGCTGCGTTTACTGATTCATCACCCCGAGGTAGAGGTGAGTTTTGCGCACAGCCGAAGTCAGGTAGGCTTACCAATTCATAGTGTACATACCGACCTTTTGGGAGACAGCGAACTGAGCTTTACAGATCAGGTACATTTCGATATCGATCTACTTTTTCTCTGCATGGGACATGGCGCTTCTTCAGAATTTATGAAGGAGAATCAAGTGCCGGATACTGTCAAAATCATTGACTTGAGCCATGATTTCAGAATGAGCAATGAGGCCGTTTATGGTTTGCCAGAACTCAATCGTGACGAAATTAAAAATGCCCGTTTCTTGGCCAATCCAGGTTGCTTTGCCACTGCCATCCAATTGGCTTTGCTGCCTTTGGCCTATAACGGAATGTTGAGAGAAGTACACCTTTCTGGCATGACGGGCTCGACTGGTGCAGGTGTTCAACCTTCAGCCAGTACGCATTTTAGTTGGCGCGACAGTAATGTTTCGGCTTACAAAGCCTTCACCCACCAACACATGGAAGAGACGGGGAAAAGCCTTCAACAACTTCAACCTTGGTTCGATAAACCGATCAACTTTGTGCCTTATAGAGGGAACTTCACCAGAGGCATTTTTGTGACAGCTTATCAGCATTGCGAGTGGCCTTTGGAAGAAGCCATTCAAGTGTATAAAGAATATTATGAAGACCATCCGTTTACTTGGGTAAGCGATGTGGCCATTGATGTGAAGCAAGTGGTGAATACCAATAAATGTGTGCTTCATCTTGAAAAACATGGCAGCTATTTGGTGATCCATTCTGCCATTGATAACCTACTAAAAGGTGCTAGTGGTCAGGCCGTACAGAACATGAATTTGATGTTTGGTTTGTCTGAAAAACTAGGTTTAAACCTAAAACCAAGTGCTTTTTAATTAATAACTATGCAATTATTTGATGTTTACCCACTTTACCCAATTGAGCCCGTGCGTGCGCTTGGAGCTAAACTTTGGGATAAAGAAGGGAAAGAGTATTTGGATTTGTACGGGGGGCATGCCGTGATTTCGATAGGGCATACCCATCCGCATTATGTGAAACGAATCACCGATCAATTGTCAAAAATTGGTTTCTATTCCAATGCGGTTCAAAATTCACTTCAAGAAGAATTGGCCGAGGCCATGGGCCGAATTTCAGGCTACTACGACTACCAGTTTTTCATGTGTAGCTCTGGTGCCGAAGCCAATGAAAATGCATTAAAACTGGCGTCCTTTCATACTGGAAATCGTAAAATTATTGCTGTGGAAAATGCCTTTCATGGCAGAACTTCTGGAGCTGTAGCGACAACGGATAATCCTAAAATCGTAGCGCCATTCAACAATGGTCACGATGTGGTTTTTGTGCCTTTGAACGATTTGAAAGCATTGACTGAAGCTTTTGACGATGACGTGGCAGGTGTGATCATTGAAGGGATTCAGGGCGTTGCTGGTCTTTATACCCCAAACGATGCCTTTTTAGCCAAAGCCCGGGAGTTGTGTGATAGCCATGAAGCCGTTCTGATTTTGGACGAGGTACAGTCGGGTGCTGGGAGAACAGGGAAATTTTTCGCTCACCAGCATTCCATAGTAAGACCCGATATCATTACCATGGCGAAAGGAATGGGCAATGGTTTTCCTGTGGGTTGTGTTTTGATTTCACCAGAAATTGAGCCTTGGCATGGTATGTTGGGCACTACTTTCGGAGGAAATCATTTGGCTTGTGCTGCTTCACTTGCGGTTTTGGAAGTGATAGAAGAGGAGCACTTGTTAAAGAATGCTGCTGAAATGGGCGCTTATCTTGAAACCGAATTGAAGAAAATTAAAGAAGTGAAAGAAGTCCGAGGAAAGGGATTAATGATCGGTGCCGAATTTGATTTTGATGTGGCTGCTTTGCGCAAGGCATTGATTTTTGAACATGGCATTTTCACGGGCTCGGCTTCCAATAAAAACACGATTCGAATATTGCCACCGCTGAACATTAGCAAGGCTGAACTGGATCAGTTTTTAGCCGCATTAAGTATAGAATTAAACAAATAAGGGGTCGGAAAGACGCTCCAAAAATCCAGAAATTCATTTCTGTGACGAATTAGAAAGAATGAAAAATTTCACTTCAGTAAAAGACGTACAAAACATTAACGCATTGGTTGAAAAGGCTTTGTCATTAAAGGCAAATCCTTTTCAAACCAAATTGGCCGAAGGCAAAAGAATCGGTTTGATTTTCTTCAACCCGAGTTTGAGGACGCGCTTAAGCTCACAAGTGGCGGCACAGAACCTAGGGGCACAAGCCATTGTACTGGACATCGGGAAAGATGGTTGGGCATTGGAGTTCGAAGATGGCGTGGTGATGAATGGAGATAAGGCCGAACACATTAAGGAAGCCGCAGCCGTGATGGGGCGTTATTTCGATGTGTTGGGCGTGCGTACTTTTCCGGAATTGAAATCAAAAGAGGATGACTATTCAGAAAAGCTTTTGAATGCCTTTATCAAGTATGCGGGCGTGCCTATTGTGAGTTTAGAAAGCGGTACCAGACATCCATTACAGAGCTTGGCAGATTTGATTACGATCAAAGAGCAATGGACAGCAACCCGCAAACCCAAAGTAGTGCTGACTTGGGCACCACACGTAAAGGCTTTACCGCAAGCAGTTCCCAATTCTTTTGCGGAATGGATGGGAAAAGCTGAAGTTGATTTCAGTATTGCCAATCCAGAAGGCTATGATTTGGCGGAAGAGTTTCGCCAAGGTGTTTCTGTTTTTCATGACCAAGCAGAGGCACTTAAAGATGCCGATTTTGTGTATGTGAAGAACTGGTCGTCCTATGATGACTATGGACAGATTTTATCTCAAGATGAAAGCTGGACTTTCGGTTCAAAGCAATTGGAGCTTACGGAAAATGCAAAAGTGATGCACTGTTTGCCAGTAAGAAGAGGCTTGGTGATTAAAGATGAAATTTTGGATGGCCCAAATGCCATACATTTAGAGCAGGCTGAAAACCGAGTTTACGCTGCTCAAGCGGTGTTTCATGAATTGTTAATGTAGAAGTTGGTAGAGCCCCCATCCATGCCTTCCCCCATGGGGGAAGG